>JBBRHU010000207.1:0-6279 GCA_038222255.1 Fimbriimonadales bacterium
CCGATCATTGTGACGTTGATCTTCCGAGGCATTTCGCCTGGTAGACCCTTGCTCTCATGGGGCTTCGTATGTTCTGCGTGCGAGGTCTCTGATGCCATCACGCTGAGCATATTCGATGCGGCTGAAAACTTGCGAGCGGCAAGCAGACGGTGTTTGATTTTCTGTCCATGTTTTATACTTTTCTGCCATTCGGGTACCGAACGGAATAGTTCACGGCTGAAGGCATCCTATAATAATTTTCTGAACTCGCCGAGTTTCAGAGGATTCTTACTTGGTTAACGGAAAGATGGGCACCCGCAAAACAGACGATAGATTGGTGCTATTGGTTGAGGACAACTCAGACGACGAGCGGCTCACGCTCAGAACGTTGCGCAAGAACAACGTGATGAATGAGATCATCGTCGCCTGCACAGGTGAGGACGCGATCACAATGCTTGAGCAAAGCCTTCGCAGAGGCTCCGGGTTGCCTTCTTTGATTCTGTTAGATTTGCGTCTTCCCGGGCTGACAGGGTTGGAAGTTGTTCGCTGGATTAGGTCTCAGAACTCTCTCTCAACCGTGCCCGCAGTTGTCTTCACAACATCGACTCATCCTGACGATGTGTTGGCTTGCTCCCTCGCTGGAGCCAACTCCTACGTCGTCAAACCCACGGACCCTCTAGAGTTTTCAGAGGTCCTTTTGAACATTGCGCTCTACTGGCTCTTGCTCCACGAGACGGCGAATGGTAATTTGAACCTCTCAATGGCCTAGAGAGGGTGCAAGGGGTTGCATTCGGTGAACTCATGTGGCATACTTCCCTTCTGTTCGCGGGTGTAGCTCAGTGGTTAGAGCGCCGGCCTGTCACGCCGGAGGCCGCGGGTTCAAGTCCCGTCATCCGCGCCATTTCCCCGCGCCACGGTAGCTCAGTTGGTAGAGCATGGCACTGAAAATGCTAGGGTCGCCGGTTCGAGTCCGGCCTGTGGCACCACTTCTAATTTGCGCGGGGTTGTTGAGTGGTTTGGCCTCCGGCGTTGAGGACACAACCAAATCTATTTTTATCCTTCCTGCAGGAAAAGTCCCGCAGCGAACTATTGATGCCCTCAAGACCGAACTTGGTCGAACTTACGATGCCAAGGTGACGATCCTTGACTTCCAAGCTCTGCCGAAGTCGGCATACTTCGCGCCGAGGGAGCGATATCGAGCAGACAAGCTGATCGACTGGTCCGATAAACTTGGACTGAAATCAACCAAGACAATCATTGTCACAAGCGTCGACATCTCGGCAACCGCTCGAGGGCACGACGACTGGGGAGTCTTTGGTCTGGGCTCAGTGGGAGGGCATTCGTGCGTTGTCTCTAGTTTCAGGCTCAAGGGATCGCTGCCGAACCTGGTGAAAGTTGCCATCCACGAAATCGGACACACCTTGGGGCTCGATCACTGTCCAACGTTTGGATGCGTGATGCAAGACGCTGAAGGGACGATACGAACACTGGAAACTGAGAATGGCAAGTTCTGTCCAAGGTGTCAACGAATCGCAGGGAAGTGGCTGACTCCCGCAGCAAAGTAAACTAGCGACTCGATGAAATTCCCTCACTCGATGTTGCTTGATTTTGTTCAGACCGACCTGAGCGCCCACGAGGTGGGGGACCTGCTCACGATGGCCGGTTTTGAGTTGGAGGGCATCGAAGAAGTGGGCGGGGAATTAGTTCTTGACATTAAGGTCATGAGCAATCGCGGCGACGGACTCAGCGTATTTGGCCTCGCAAGAGAGGTTCTTGCGAAAGACGCGAACGCCAACCCGACCGAACTTTACCAACGCGCCGCGTTGAGATTTGTTGGAGCACCAAAGATCTCCACGCCGAACCCGGTAGCCGTTCGAATTGAATCAGCAGATTGCAGCCGATTCGCGTGCCGATATTTTGAGGGCGTAACTAACGGCCAATCCCCCGAATGGATCCAGCAGCGGCTCTTCCAGGCCGGGCAGCGGCCAATCTCGCTCGTGGTTGACCTCACTAACTACGTGATGCTTGAGCTCGGACAGCCGCTTCACGCCTTTGACGCAGAGAAGCTAGGCAATCAGATCGTCGTTCGCAAGGCGACCGAGGGCGAAACACTCAAGACGCTGAACGGGATTGAGCATCAGTTGAACTCTGGGCAGTTGATGATTTGTGACGCAAAACGACCGGTGGGAGTCGCCGGAGTGATGGGTGGGTTAGAAACTGAGGTCGAGCCGGACAGCACGTGCCTGGTCTTGGAGTCAGCGCACTTCCTGAACACAAGCATCCGACGAACTCGCAAGCAACTTGGGCTGAATACCGACGCCTCCTACCGCTTTGAGCGAAGTGTTGACCCTGATGGTGTGGTTGCTGCAATTGAGCGCTTCACCGAACTGCTCGAGATTTCTGGATCTGAAATCGTGGATGTCTATCCTGGAAAGGTTGAGCGAAACCCGCTCTCACTTCGGGTAGATCGCGCAAGTCGACTGCTCGGAATGACGATCAAAGAGGAACAGGCTGCCAGCTACTTGCGGCGACTCGGCATGGAAGTTGCGGGTCATGGCGACCCCTATTACGTTATCCCGCCGTCCTGGCGCCCTGACATCGTCCGCGAGATCGACCTCGTGGAAGAACTCGGTCGCGTGCACGGCTACGACCAGATTCCGGAGAAGAACCCCGAGGGCCTTACGACTCTCGGTGGATCGCTGGGCAAATATCTACTAGACGATTTTGTTCGCGATGCCGCGGTTCGCGCTGGATTCGTCCAATGCATCTCGCATTCTCTTCGAGATGTTCACCCGCTCGACGCGGCTACAGAAAGAATTCAACCTCGCAACCCGGGATCGCCCGAAATGGCCCATCTTCGAAACTCGATCTGGCCCTCCCTTGCAGATGCTGCTGTTCGGAACGGTGGGCGTGATCTTCACTTGTTTGAGTGTGGCCGCGTTTTTGGTGCAATTGAAGGGCAGATGTATGAAGAGTCCGAGATCTCGTTCCTCTCGACCGGAAGGCTCGTTGATGCGACACGTGCGAACGAAGTTGTGCCGACTACTGATTTCTTTGGAATGAAGGGTGTCCTCGATGAGGTGGCGAAGCGCATTGGGGTTACCCTGCGATATTCGTCTGATTCGGTGGACTCTCGACTTCACCCAACTCGTCAAGCGAAAGTGGTGAACGGAACGGGAGTGGTTGTCGGAGCCGTGGGTCAAATTCACCCGGAGATCGCTACCGGCCTCGGGCTAGAGGAGATGACTTTTCTCGGAACGATCAACATGGATAAGGTCGCCGAGAATGAAGACCTCTCACTACGGCTCCGATCCATCAGTCGGAATCCGGCGGTACGGAGAGATATTGCTCTGCTGGTCGATAAGTCGGTGGCCTACGAGCAGGTCGCGAGCCAGATTGCTGGAGCGGCTGGAGATGTCCTAGAGCGCCAGTGGCTCTTTGATGTTTACGACGGTAAGGGCATTCCCGAGGGCAAGCATTCGCTCGGGATTGGGCTCCAGTTCCGAAAGCTAGGTGCGAACTTCACCGATGAGGAAGCGAACCAGGTGCGAGATCGGGTCGTGCTGGCGCTTTCAGAACTCGGGGGCTCCATCCGCTGACCGAGAGATCCCAGGCGGCAGCTCCGAGAACGACGACGAAAAGCGATCGCATGGCCATTGGCCAGAAGTAGTAGTGCTCAAACATCTTCATCCAGGCCATCGGCAAGAAAGAGATCAGGGAGAGCAGATAGCCGCCAACTGCAAACACCCACCTCTTTCGCAGGGCGAGGAATCCAAAAACATTTGACACTCCCCCGGACACATAGCTCCAAGGTCCAGGGTTCAACCAGACGATCCAAGGGTCGGTGAGGATATTTAGAAAGCTCTTGAATCCGGCAAATCCTGGAGCGATGAAAGTTAGGAGCGTGATTAGGACGCCGATGCCGTTTCGATATTGTTGCAGTTGGTAGCCGCTGGCACTGAACGTGACGAACCTAGAGCGCACCACCAGGTAGCCGATAAGACCGCCCCAAAACAGGATTTGAGTCAGCCACCGCACCTTGAAGTGCTGCCACTTCATAAGGATCGCCACCCCCAGTAGGCACGCAGGCAACATCACGGCTTGCTCATGGCACCCAAGCGCGGCAAACATCCCGATCATCGCGACAGTCAGCCAAAGGAAGGGAAGCCGGATCTGCTTCGTGAATGACGCACTCTTGGCATTTGGCGGATCTAGGTAGCCAGATTCGGGCAGCTTCTGCTCACCAGATCGTTCGAATCGAGCGTAGGCTGCAAGTGCGATGAGCGCGAACAAGGTCATGCTCGTCGCGGTTCTTCCTGGAAGCCACTGTACGCTTCGGGTAGTGAGCGGTTCGTTGGGCATCAGCATCGCACCGAGAAAGATCGAGGTGAATACTGCGGGGACGTACTCTCGCAACTTGAACCGGTGGCGAGCGATGCCGCCGATGAGGGTCGCAAGGTAGAAGAACGTCGCCAAAGTTCCAAGAATTGCGTAGTTCCCAGAAACCCAAAGTCCAAACAATGCTGCCGACAGAATCGCCATCCATCTCGTGGCGGTCAGTTCAAGGATGAACCAGTAAAGTGCCCAGATGCAGGCAATGCACAGCAGGGTGTTCGTCGTGGCGTACCCCGCAGAGTTGCCGGGCCAAAGCCATCCGTCAAGTTGGAAGAAAAACGTTGAGATCGGTCGGTAGAAATGGTTCTCTAGCGGCCAGTCGTGCGTGAACCAGTAGAACGGGTCTGGATGTGCTTGCAGTCCCTTCAGAGCAGCAATCGTATCGGAGTCATGAAGGTTGGCGACGCCCGTCGAGCGCGCTGCCCAGATTAGGCCACTGACGAGGATCAAAACGACTAGTGGGCCAAACCGTCGAAGCACCGCTCATTATGACTCGGCTTGTGCCTGCCTCTCGCAGAACCGAGCGAAGGCTTGTCGGAGTGAGATCACCGGCAGATGGAGGGAGTCGGCAGTTTCTAGAAGTGTCTTCACGCCTGACAACTGGGCATCTAGCCGAGCAAGCATCTGTGGATGGATCGCAACGGTGATCCCTTCTGGGGATTCACTTCTTAATTTGATTTCGTCGAGGCATTGCTCGATCCACGCCTTGTAGGATCGTCCAGATCGAACGACTTCGCGAGCGGGGGGAAGCGCGAGGGGGAGGGAAATCGCTCCTTCTGCGCTTCCTCCGGAAGTCCATCTGATTTCTACTGGAGCGGTGGGGAGTGTCGAAGTTGCCCTACGATAGGCCATGCCTTCGGGCAATTTTCCAAGAGAAGCGAAAAGTTCTTTGGCGACTTCCCAGCGCATGCCCGGCTCCTCGGGATGCTTGCACAGCCAATCGAGGTCGTGGCCATCGTCGAGGACGGCATCTCCGAGCGCGGGGAAGGCACGTAGCACCCTATTTGAGGCGCAAAACTGGAATCTGTCGCCTCGCTGTCGAGCTAATTCGAGAATCCGCAGGAACATCGCGGGCTCTCCGTGGCCGAATTCTTCGGCGTCCGGACTATCCCAGGGAACGTAATCGAGGTCCCATCGGATACAGAAGAACATGGTGGTTTGGAGTGGGGTTAGGCCCGACGACTATTGTGCATCATCACCGAAGGTGGTATCTTGAACTCCTCAAGCATGAAGGCCCAGCCTAAGAGCGAACCGTTCTTGCAGTGTCAGAACTGTAAGAAGATCATCTTCTCGGTCGACTTCGACCAAAACCTACGGGTTTGTCCCTATTGTGGCCATCACCACCGAGTGAGCGCCATGTGGAGGATCGAGAACACCTTTGACGTCGGTTCATTTGTGGAGACCGACAAGACGTTGCGATCTCTTGATCCGCTGGAGTTTCCCGAGTACGCCGAGAAACGTGCCACCGCTGAAGCCAAGCTCGAAGCGCTAGATTCCATCATCTCCGGGAGTGCAACTCTGGACTCAAACCCGGTCGAAATCGCCGTAAGCGATTTTGCTTTCATGGGTGGTTCGATGGGTTCCGTTGCTGGCGAGAAGATTGCCCGCACTCTTGAGCGATCTGCCGAAACTGGACACCCTGCGATCATCTTCTGCTCGTCGGGTGGTGCGCGAATGAAAGAAGGGCTCTTCAGCTTGATGCAGATGGCAAAAACGACAGCAGCTGCTCAGCGTTGCTCAAAGGCCGGCGTGCCCTACATTGCCGTGTTCACCGATCCGACGATGGCGGGCGTGCTTGCAAGCTATGCTTCCATTGCTGACGTTATCATCGCGGAACCCAGGGCACTCGTAGGCTTTGCGGGACTTCGCGTAAGCAAGCAGGCTGGAGTCAGCAAGGTGCCCGAT
>JBBRHU010000208.1:0-6256 GCA_038222255.1 Fimbriimonadales bacterium
TTGCGAGGAACTCCTCTTTTGCACGGCTGGCCTCTTCGGCAGCACTTCTTGCACGGCGCTCCTCTGCCAGCATGCGTTCGCGACTCTGTTCCAACTGTTTGCGCTCAGTGATATCGCGGACAAAAACGGAAACTCCGCCTTCACTCGGATATGCACGGATCTCGTACCAGTGCTGTTCCGCAAACTCAACCTCCAATCGTCGCGGTGTGCGATCCTGCATTGTTGACTGAAGAGCAATCGAGACGTCGCTGTTTCGTCGATCTGGAAGAACCTCCCAGAGGTTCTTTCCCGCGATATTCGTGGCACGATGGGCCAGTAGAGCATCGAACGCCGGATTTGTTTGGGTTACCGTCCAGTTTTCATCAACGCCGAAGTATGCGTCGGTAATGATTTCGAGCAGGTCGCCTAAGTTCCTTCGGTCGACGTTCATCCGCGCTACGAGCTTCGAATTCCGGAAGGCGCTTGCTCGCAGTCGGCCGGCAATAACGCAGATGAATAAGCAGATGAGAGCAGAGAGGATCAGAGCGACGAAGTCGAATTGGTTCTCCAGCAAAAATGTGTATCGTGGCCGGACAAAGCTGAATACGGCCCCCGTTAGTCCTATCAAAGCGGTCACGAATCCAGGTCCAAATCCGCCAGCATACGCAGCGATCGCAACTGGGACAATCGACAGAGCGAACGGCGCCCGATCACCCAAATATGGATCAGAGAGACCTCGCGCGAACAGCGCAACTAGCGCGAGCAGAACTCCTATCGCGTAGTGAAACCAGCGCGGCAACTCCCACGCTGCTTGGTCAAATCGGCTCGTCATACCGGTTTTCCGAAATTACACCACCGGACGTAAGAAAGGTATAAGAAATCGCTCTATTTGTGGACCCGGTCGGTGCAAAGCGTCCGGCAATACAGAAATGCCGCTGCTTAATAGCGCCTCACCCAAGAACGAGGAGGTTTTTTGGCGGACACCCAAGCCCAGAAATCCTAAGCCGAGCGCTTAGGATGAGAAAGTGGAGCCTCCGACGAGAATCGAACCCGTGACCTCTTCTTTACCAAAGAAGTGCTCTGCCGCTGAGCTACGGAGGCAAAAGTGGTGGATAGAGCAGGATTCGAACCTGCGTAGGCTCTCGCCGACAGATTTACAGTCTGTTCCCATTGGCCGCTCGGGCATCTATCCACGCAACGAGAAAGAATTATACCTTCGATTTTTGACGATTGCGGGCCGTCACATCAGGATGTTGACAAACGAGTCTGGACGTCTCTCTTGAAAGTTCCGAGGCAATCAACTCTGCCAGCACACATTTAGGTAGTGTCACTGGGTTGATTTTCGTCCATGAAATTTCTTTCTCCTGATTATTTAGCACGGACAGCTACTACCGAGGAGTTGCTAGCAACGAGGCAGATTTGGTGGCCATTACAATCTGAAGCTTCAATAGCATCGTGTCAGGACCGACGCCGAGATGATGGGTTGACATGTCCCCGCTTTGGAAAGCCTCCTGAGATTGAACTCGATGAATGTGATTTCATCGCCGATGGCTGCCTCCACCACCTCGCCCCTGAACAGTGCTACTGGGATTGGTCAGCACCAGCACTGACGTCAGTGGTAGCACCACCGCAGTATCACACTTTCACGGTGGCGAACTCGACTTCAGCTGGTGCGCGTCTCGAGGGACTGATGTCTCTGGAGCTGCGCGCCGACAATGTCTTGGTGCATCAGCTTCAGACGGCCCCATGGAATGATCCTGAACTCACACCATTGCTAGGTATTCAGCAAAACTGGGGCGGTGTGGGAACACTGCTCGTCCTGGAGGCCGTCAAGTTTAGTAAACAGCATGGCAGAGACGGCAAACTAGAGTTGACGTCGCGCGAGTTGTCGCGAGACTTCTACGTTAGACGGGGCTTTACAAGAGTTGGGCATTCTGGTAGCCTTTATCGACTCAGTGCGACAGCAGCGGAGAAACTGCTTGCAGGGAATTAGTTAGAATTTTGAGAAAGGACCAAAACCTATTGGCGAGCGAAACCACTGGTGGCCTCACGGGAGGCGAGCATTTGATTTCACCTTCGGCGCTGGCTCACGCCTCGTTTGGAGTTGATATGGGTCAGTTGTATGATTCTCTCGGGCTCAGACGGACCGGCCTTAAACCAGCTCACACGTTAGACGATTCGGAAATCAAGGTCGCCTTCTTCGAGTACGTCAACTCAAACCCCGACGTGCAGATTGAAGCGAGAGAATCGAAGAACCTTTCAGCGAGAGATATTCGCCAAATTTATAAGCGATTTGTGATCGCAGAGTCAATCGGTGTGCACGGCAGCGAGTGACCTCACCTGAGTTCAACGGGCGGCCAGTTTTACAGGAGCAAGTCGAGGCCATTCGCACTCGATTTTCGATAGGCTATTCCGAGAGCGTTGATGTAGACGAGCTCGCACGCCAACTTGGGATCGAAGTGACCTACGAGGACACGGATGGATATCTTGGGTGCCTCATTCAACACCCGAACGGCATCTTCATCATTGTCTCCCAGAATCGCCAAAGCCGTGCAAGGCAACGGTTCACCCTGGCACATGAAATCGGTCACTACTTGCTCCACACCACACGGGATTCGGATCAGACAGTCGTGACCTTTGACGACGAAGAAACTCTAACTCTTGTTGTTGACTCGGGAAAGGAACAGGCCGCCAACGACTTTGCCCGGGCGTTACTCGTTCCGACTCAAGCATTTGAACAGGTCCAGCTGGGACCGATCAACCTAGCCCTGATCGCCGACGTGGCGAGGCGCTACGAGGTGACCCACGCAGCCGCAACCGTGCGTTACCTGGAGGTCGTGAACCCAAGGGCCGTGGTTGTCCGCCTCGATGGGAGTTCGGTTCATGACAGGTTCCGGAGTCGGGCAGGACACCGCCTAGTGGTTCCCGCGGACATCTTGGTCAACTACCTGGCATCGTTCGATCACTCGGCTTACGACGTACTCACCCTCGTCCCACTCCCCGAACTTCCCCGGTACAGCCTCAGAATTTGCCATCTGGGCCGAGACTATTTCTTGGTCGAAAGCACTCAAGAAAACGCGAGCGACCCAACCCGCGCTTTGTAGCATGAAATGACAACGGCGATATGTGAGAAGATGATTAGCCCAGCTTCTGCGTGATCGTCCCCCCATTTGCGTCCCCCAAACAAGAGGGCGGCTCTAAAATTTGAGGAAATGTTTTGCCTACCAGCAACCGCTCACCGCGAGATCTTTCCGCCGACCACTCTACCAACTGCGAGGTTCGAAATCTCCAGCGCGAGCCAGCCGAGGAGGAAGCCACCGAGCGAGGCACCGAAGACGAACACCAGCGGCTCGTAGGCGTTGACGGGACACCACGTTTGGATGGGAGCCCTCAACATGGAAACGAGGAGTGCCCCTCCGCTCAAGAAACCGATCACAGCTGCGTAGAGAGTGAAAGAAAAGCGTATCGACTTGAGGCAACTACAGACAAATCGGAACTGAGACTTGGATCGGAATCGGATCATTGCATGTTCAGTATCAGGCGGATGCGGATTGAATGGAGTCTTGGATTTCTGAGACTCGCAGTAGAATCATCATAAGATGCCAAGCACGCTTTTTGACAAGGTGTGGGATACCCATGTCGTCACGGACTTGCCGGGAGGAGGAGCGCTGCTCTTTATCGACCGCCACCTCGTCCACGAAGTCACCTCGCCCCAAGCTTTCGATGGACTTCGAGAGTTCAGCCGTCCAGTTCGACGTCCCGACCTCACGTTCGCGACGGTCGACCACAACGTGCCTACAGATGGCCGCCCGATCGACAATTCGAGCCTCAGTGGGAAGCAGCTTTCTGCTCTCGCCGACAACTGCAAGGAGTTCGGCGTGCCCCTCTTCGGTTACGGCGAAGATAAGCAGGGCATCGTGCACGTCATTGGACCTCAGCTTGGAATCACTCTCCCTGGGCTGACGATCGTCTGTGGAGACAGCCACACATCCACCCACGGTGCGTTCGGCGCATTGGCGTTTGGCATTGGAACGACCGAGGTTGAGCACGTTCTCGCAACACAAACCCTGAAGACGAGTTCGAAGCCAAAGACACTTGGGATTGAAATTCACGGCACCCTTGGTCGTGGCATCACCGCGAAAGACGTCATCCTTGCGATTATTCGAAAGCTTGGCGCGGGTGGAGGAACCGGTTACGTGGTCGAATACTTCGGCCCAACCATCGACGGAATGTCAATGAGCGAGCGGATGACGATCTGCAACATGTCAATTGAGATGGGGGCTCGGGCGGGAATGATTGCGCCTGACCAGACAACCCTCGACTTTATTTCGGCAGAGGATCGACCATTTGCACCCAAGGGAGAAGCCTTCGAACGACTCTCGAAACTGGCATTGGCACTCAAAACCGACGACTTCGCTGCGTTCGACCGCCACGAAACCATCAACATCGGCGAACTCGAGCCGCAAGTCACTTGGGGCACGACGCCGGCCATGACCGTTGATGTGAATCAAGCTATTTCAGCGCCAAGGGACGCCGGAGAGGTGCGAGCGCTAAAGTACATGGGCCTCAAAGAGGGCGACGTGATGGCTGACCAAGCCGTCAACACCGTGTTCATCGGCTCTTGCACCAACTCTCGGATCGAAGACCTTCGAGAGGCGGCGGCGATTGTGAAGGGGCGGAAGGTTGCCGACGGGGTGAGAGCGTTGGTCGTTCCCGGAAGCGAGCTTGTGAAACGACTCGCTGAGTCGGAAGGACTCCATGAGGTGTTCACTGCTGCCGGTTTCGAATGGCACCGTTCTGGCTGTAGCATGTGCCTTGGAATGAACGGAGACATTCTCCGCCCAGGACAGCGAAGTGCAAGCACGAGCAACCGCCCTTACGAAGGTCGTCAGGGCCAAGGTTCGCGTACGCATCTCGTCAGCCCGATCACCGCTGCGGCAACTGCAATCAAGGGCAAGTTCGCAGACCCGAGAGAATTTCTGCCATGAAGAAATACGGTTGGTCCATTTTGATCTTGTTTGCCATGGTTCACATGGCAAACGCACAGCAGTCTCTGGCCGAGCAGGCGTGGGGATTTGTGAAGAGTTCTTGGGCTACCGTTCAAAAGGAAGGCCGCATCGCAGCAGATCGAATGGTTAAGGAATTCCCCGATAAATTCAAGGGAGTCCCAGACGATGCCAAAAGATTTATTCAGCGTTGGGACAAGCAAATCGCTAGCCTCAACCTCGAAGACAGAAAGCGATTGGCCCTAGAACTGTGGAGGATTCGTGGAAGTCTGAACCTACTGTCCCTTGCCTCCCCGACTACACTGAGAATGATTGGCGTTGACGTTAGCCCTCTTGAAAAAATCACCTCTGACTTCATAAAAATGTCCGAAGGTCTGATCAAGAAATGGCCGGAATTGAAGAAGCCGTGATCGTCAGGTACAATGCCATGTTCAACAACGAGGAGTTTGCGTAACGACCGATGAAACGAACTTTCCAACCGAATAATAGAAAGCGACACAAGACGCACGGATTTCGCGTCCGCATGCGCACAACCGACGGCCAGAATGTGCTCAAACGACGCCGCACCCGAGGGCGCCACCGATTGGGCGTCTAAGTGGCCCGTCCAAGGCACGATTCGAGCAGATCTACACCCGAGGCCGTAAATTCCGTGGCTCGGGTGTTCTTTTGCGAGTGATCGAGGGGAATGGCCTAGTAGGCCTTGCCGTATCTCGAAAGCACGGATCTAAGCCTGATCGAAATCTCATCAAAAGACGTTGGCGTGAGGTCCTCATAAAGATCCGCCCCGATCTCTCCCGATGGGACTTAGTCTGGACAATTGGACACGAAGCAACCGACTGGAGCCTTGAACGTATTCAACTTCAGGTCGAACTTTTGATCGGGCAAGTTGAAACAGAGTGGGAAGAAAAATTGGAGTCTTCTTAATCCGTTGCTACCAGCGAGGATTTGCCTGGATGCCTCCAACCTGCCGCTATACACCGTCATGTTCCCAATACACCCTGGAAGCGATCGAGAAATATGGTCTGCTCAAAGGTTCGTGGTTGGGAGCAAAACGAATCGCTCGATGTCATCCCTTTCGACCCGGTGGCCACGATCCGGTTCCCTAGCATTTTCTCAACATGAGTAAGCCGAAACCGAAACAGAACCTGCTGCAGACCTTCCTGCTCTTCACCGCGATCTACATGGGTCTGATGTTGATGTGCCGAGGTTCCAACGCACAAAAAGACACCCCTAAGACCATTCCGCAGGCGTACGAAACCCTGCTGAAGGAG
>JBBRHU010000209.1:0-6245 GCA_038222255.1 Fimbriimonadales bacterium
GTGGACATACCCGCCACGAGCGGAAGCTTGATAGCCCAGCAGATCGAGCTTGTCGAGTCGTGCTGACCAGTACGGCGCGAGCAAACAGTGCGCAGAACCTGTGGCGGGGTCTTCATCGACTCCCAACTGCGGAGCAAAGAACCTCGAAACAAAGTCGTAAGGCTTGCCAGCGTCTGCCTTAGCCGTGATCAACAAGCCTCGGGCGTCGATCTCGGCGGTACGCTTGAAATCTGGCTCGAACTCTTTGACGGCAGCTTCAGACGCGAGCTCGACCAAAGTGTCCGTGCCAGCAGTTCCTGCCCAGGCGTGATCGAACCACGGGTCAAAACCGCCTTGCACAGGTTTCTTGGAAGGGAAGTCAAGCCACATGAATTCTTCCTTCTCGCTGGCGGTGAGTATTCCGCTCAACGTTTCAAATCGGATTTCGGTTGAAGAAGGCTCCCAACCCTTGCGCCATATCGCCGCCGCCGAGGCGAGCGTAGCGTGTCCACACAACTCCACCTCGACCGTGGGAGTAAACCACCTGAGTCCGTAATGCCCTTTGCCCTTTGGGAACACAAATGCCGTTTCCGCCTGATTGATCTCGGCGGCAATTTGCTGCATCCACCTGTCCTTAGCCGCTTCTGCAAGAAGGCATACTCCGGCCGGGTTACCCGAAAATGGCTCTCCAACAAATGCGTCGATGAGGAAAAACGCCGTCGCCTTCACGCCGTTACAAGCTGCCTGAGGTCATCCTCGTCAACCTCTGACCGGGTATCTGCGAGTTTGACGAACGCGGTGTAAATTTGCTCGAATCGTTCGTCGGTATAGCTGAACCCGAGTTCGGCGAGACGGTGCTTCAACCCGTGCCGACCCGAGCGGGCGGTGAGGATGATCTCGCTTTTCTCTGCACCAACCAAGAGCGGATCGATGATTTCGTAGGTGGACCTCTCCTTGAGGATGCCGTCTTGGTGGATGCCGCTCGAGTGGGCGTAGGCGTTTGCACCGACTACGGCCTTGTTGCGTTGAACCACCATTCCGGTGAGTCGTGAGACCATTCGAGAGGTCGGCAATAGCTGTCGCGTGTCCACACCACAATCGATTCCGAACTTGTCTTTACGGATGTGGAGGGCCATCACGACTTCCTCCAGGGCTGTGTTGCCAGCTCGCTCGCCGATTCCATTCACCGTGACTTCAACTTGACGTGCTCCAGCCATTACACCGGCAAGGGTGTTCGCAGTTGCCATTCCAAGGTCGTCGTGACAGTGGCAGGAGAAGACCGCCTTATCGCTGTTCGGAACGTGCTCGATGATGCTCCGAATGAGGTGGTAATACTCGTTCGGATACGTGTATCCGGTCGTGTCGGGAACGTTGATGGTTGTCGCTCCAGCACGAATGACTTCTTCGACAACTCGATAAACGTAGTCGAGGTCAGCCCGTCCAGAGTCTTCCATGAAGTATTCGATGTCGTCGGTGAATTGGCGAGCATATCGAACCGCCTTGGTTCCAACTTCGAGCGCTTGGTCGCGGGTCATTCGTAGTTTGTGCTGAAGGTGGTTGTCGCTTACGCCGAGGCCAGTGTGGATGCGGCGGCGTTCTGCAGGTTTGAGAGCCTCCGCTGCGACTTCAATGTCCTTCTCCCGAGCACGGGTAAGGCCGCAAATCGTGACACCTTTGAGCTCGCGTGCGAGCGTGTTGACGCTCTCAAAGTCTCCTGGGGAACTGATCGGAAAGCCACCCTCGATGATGTCGACACCTAGCCGGACAAGCTGGTGGCCGATTTCAAGCTTCTGCTCGAGCGAAAGTCGCACGCCAGGACTCTGCTCCCCATCACGCAGGGTCGTATCAAAAACGAGGACTCGGGCGGACATGTTGTGATTATACGTTCCAACCTAGTCAAGATCACTTCGAGGGGGACCGCTCCGGTATCATTGGTTTGACATGACCCAAATTGAACTCACGATTAACGCTAGTGGCGACGTTGTTCGCGAGCCGTTGTTGTGGAAGCTCGGCCAGGAATTCAATGTGATTGTGAACATCAAAAAGGCGAATATCGACACCGATTTCTCCTGGGTTTTGGTGGAGCTTGAAGGCCCAACGGATGACATTCAGCGCGCGACTGCCTGGCTCATGACGACCGGCGTCCATGTCGAAGCTAGCCAGCGCGCCGTCGGAGCGTGAGCGACCACTACGCACCCTATCTGCCAGAGGACTTCGATGAGTTCTGGCAGGCAGTAGTTGAAGAAGCAGCCGCAGTTCAACTTGACTACCACCGAAGTCTTTCCAACGACTTCGACCTGCCTGGCTTTGTCGTCGAGACCATCGACTTTCGATCGGTCGGCGACAGATGGGTGAGTGGCTGGTTTGCTTATCCCGAGGGCTCCCGCCGCATTCCGGGGTTTGTCTGGGTTCCGCCTTATGGGCGTGAGAGCTTGCTCCCAAATCAGTACGGCACTCGTGAGGGAATGGCCAGCCTGTCATTCAACTTCCACGGCCACGACGCCTTTTACGAAGAGAAGTACACCCCAGCTCGCGGATACTTTAGCGAGGGCGCTGGGAGCCCGGAGACTTGGATTTTCCGGCGAATGTTCCAGGATGCCTACGTTGCCGCTCGCGTGTTGCAGGCGCAAATTGAAGTCGATGAGAATACAGTTTCGGCGATGGGAATGAGCCAGGGAGGCGGAATATCCATCTGGCTCGGTGCGATGTGCCCGATCATCAAGCGCGTTTGTGCGGACATGCCGTTCTTGGGCGGAGTGAACGTCTCGCTCCTTAAAGAGGTTTATCGATATCCGCTTAAAGAGCTCACTGACTTTATGAACGAGATCCCACTCGGCACCGAGCGAGTGATGAGTACGGTCAGTTACTTTGACACGATTAACCTCGCGACACGGTGTAAAGTGCCGACACACGTCTCACTCGGATTAAAGGATCCCGCCTGCAAACCGGCAACAGTTGAAGCAATTTTCGAAGCTCTTCCTGCCGAAAAGCACTTGGAGATTCTCGATTGGGGTCACGACTGGCATGGATCTATGATTCAGAACAATCGAGCCTGGATGCTCAGAGTCTAGCGACGATCTACGATTTGAACTAAACCTTTCTTTCCAGCCGACACTTATCTTAGACTTAGGGGATTAAATGATAAGTTATCTCGTTCTTGCTTCGTTCCTATTGCCGAATATTCAAGGTCCACCGGCCGCGCCCGCCCTCGGGTTCAGGAATGGCGAAGGACAGGACCTTTACGCCGCAAGGAAGCCCATTTTTGCCCAAGTCATCGGCGTCCCGAACGGCAGGAACGCTTATGAGGAATATGTTCGGGCGGCTGAACTGACTGACAATGAGTTCTTGTTCTATGCCCGACCCTTCGAGGATTGGATACGCGCGAACAGAACTGGAAAGATGCCGATCCTTCCAAAGGGCCTCAAACCGGAGAGTTCACTTCTCGACATTCAGAGGGAGAAGCTCAAAGTTGGTGCGCCGATTATTGCGTTGCTTCGAACTGCCACCAGCAAACCTTGCTTCCGGCCCGGCGAGACAATTGTCGATACTCTCTTTCCGGAGTATGGGGCGTTTAAAGGGGTGGTGAAGCTCACTGCAGAATGTGCGGCAGCAGAATTCGCGAATGGTCGCCCCGATGAAGCGGTGCGGATACTGCGTGACTCGTTGGTGATGGCGCACAAAATTAGCGACGGAATCTTGATCGCATCTCTCGTGGGAACGGCAATGAAGTCAATTGTCCTGGCAGCAGTGAAGGGCAATCAGCTATTGATTTCTGAAACCGGCTGGAGAGATATTGAAACCACAGCGCTTGCCCTTATTGCAGAACCTCCGACGGAGTTAAGAGCGATCCTCCACGACGCTGATTCAATTAAGAGATCGATGCGAGAGCTACTTCTGAATCAGAAGAAGTTTTCGGAAGCGATCTTCCCCGACAAGGAAGCTGCTAAGAAATTTCAACGTATGGACTCCGACCAAAAACGCCAGTTATATGCTGAATTTGAAAAGAAGGTCGATGGATCGTATCGACAGATTTATGACGTTCTCCTTGGCCCAGAATCCGGTTGGACAAAGCCCATTCCGGAGCAAGAACCCACGATTTTGCCCGACAATCCCTCACCACAACAGTTGATGACCTGGATGGCAACTGAAGTAGTCCCAGTATTAGGGCAGATTGGTAGCGTCGCCGCGAGGAGCAAAACGCAAATCCGCCTACTCGCGCTCACTGCGCACATCCATCGCTTCCGATTTCATCACGGTCGCTTGCCGAACACGCTCCGAGAGGCGGTTGGTGACGCGGAACTAGACCCCCTGAGCATGCTTCCATTCATCTACGAGCGGAAGTCCGAGTTCGAGTTCCGACTGGCGAGCAAGGGAACGAAGGAGCTTGGCGAGATCGAACTGAAATATCAAAGGCCCACTCCGACAAATGAGGATAAGGTAGTTCCGCCGAACTAGCCTGCTCCTCGCCTGCTATTTCTAGTTTCTCAGCGGCTTTCCGTTGTCGAGCATGTGTCGAATTCGGGCAAGAGTGAGAGCGTCTTTACAAAGCTCAACAAACTCGTGTCGTTCTCGCTTTAGAGCTTCATCGTAGCTTTGCGACTTCGCAAACACGTTTCGAAGCGAACTGCCGATTTGGAGATCTTTGTCGGACAGCTTGCCGGCTTTTACAAGTTCGGTGAACGTTCGGTCGATCATGCCCGAGAGTGGACCGAGTTCAGTTTTCCAAGTCAGTTCATGTTCGACCTGGGTTCCTAGAGCGACCTTTCTCGCCGCGAAGAGGAGTCCATCTGGATGGAAGCAGGTTATGTCTGTCGGACGCAGGTAGCCGAGGGCCTTGGCCTCTTCGGCGTTGGTCGCTGTGTTTCCAGTCGCAAGTGTCTCGGCGACCTCAACAAGTCGACTGGCGCTCGCCTGATTGTTGAGTCTCGCAATCACAGTTCCCCGACCGCCAGGAATCAGCCCAACCTTGGATTCAGGCAAGCCGATGTTCGATTCGGCGAGAGAAACGACCTGGTTGCACGACATCGCGATTTCAAGGCCAGCACCAAAGCAGTATCCAAACACTGCAGCGACCGACCGCATTGTGCTTAGCTTCTCGCCAAGGGCATGGAGGTCCGCGAGAGCTGCGTCGATTTCAGTCCAAGCTTTCGATTCGATTGCACTAAGGAAGAACTTGAGGTCAAAGCCAACCGAGAAACACTTCGCCTCGCTGGTAATCACGATCCGATCGTGCACATTGTGGGCGAAGTAACCCAACAGTTCCGTCACGAGCGCGGGGGTTATGACGCCCATCTTCGTAGTCAGAGCAATCGCAACCACTCCCTCGCCAAGATCACGAACATTGAAGTTCATCATCTTTTGGAGCAGAGGGTAGTCGCTGATGGACCGATACTCCGGCTCGGCAGGGAGGTTCTTCGAACCGCCGTCAAACAAGCGGACCTGATGATTCTCGTAATTGCGATGGCGAGATCCGTCGTTAAGCACATCGAGCATCTCGAACGGGCCGAGTTCCCAGCCAAAGCCCCACTTCATCACTCTGTCGAATTCGAGCGGGCTGTGCGCGACCGTACCGCCGAGATACTCGGCATAGGCGAGCATCGGTCGTAGATATTCACGAAGAAATTCGCCGACCTCATCTCTTGCTTGGACACCTTGGATCAGCCTCTCTTGGAGCGGCAACTTGCCGAGCGCTTCCAGAGACGGAAGGTGGACGTCTTGCTTCTGGCGATAAGCACCGGTAAGTGCTTCAAAAACCAACAGCTCTTTACCCTCGCGGCGGTAATGACCTTGACCGCTCTTTTCCCCAATCCAGCCCTTCTCGATGAGCGTACGCACTGATTTTGGAGTGGTGAGTTGGGTGATGAAAGGGTCGCCGACGCAACGCTCGCGGAGATTTGAAGCGATCATCTCCATCACGTCCAGTCCAACGATATCGTTTAGACGGAAACTGCCGCTCTTCGGTCGCCCCAAGAATGGACCCGTGATGAGGTCAACGGCCTCAGGTGAAAGGCGCAACTTTTCAGCAATATGGACCGCGTGGTACATCGACCACATTCCGAATCGATTGGCGATAAATCCTGGGGTGTCTTTCGCTGCGACCACCCTCCGCCCACCTTGTTCTTCGAAGAACTGCGTCATCTCTTGAAGGAGCAGCGAGTCGGTTTCTGGAGTCGGGATCAGTTCTAGGAGCTTGAGGTAGCGCGGAGGGTTGAAGTAGTGAGACCCACAGAATCGGGAGCGAAATCGATCGCTCCGGCCGGCGCTCA
>JBBRHU010000210.1:0-6242 GCA_038222255.1 Fimbriimonadales bacterium
GCCAAATACTCGAGAGTGGGAAAAGAACACGTCTTTCCCAGACGACATCTGGCTCAAGCTCGCTGAAGTTGGCCTCGTCGGAATTGCGCTTCCGAAGGAACTGGGCGGTCAGGGGTATACCTGCCGTGCTTACGTTGAGTCTTGTAAGGAGCTCGCGAAAGGCGATCCCGCACTGGCAATGAACGTCGCTGCCGTGAACGCACTCTGCATCGGGCACTTTCAACACTTTTCTTCCCAAGCCCAGGTGGAGAAGTATCTGCCCGGAGTGCTCAAGGGTGAAATCAAGATGGCATGGGGATTGACCGAGCCTGATGCGGGCTCAGACGCACGTCGGGTCAAGACAAAGGCAACTCCGATCGACGGCCAAGAGGGTTATTTCCACCTCAACGGCCGAAAGATGTTCATCACGAACGGCGGAAAAGCTGACCTGATCATCATCGTCGCTCGCACATCTGAGACGGAACTTTCAGCTTTCTTGCTTGAGACCAACCAACCCGGATTTAAGCTAGAGAAGCGCATCCACACCGTCGGCGTCTCCGCTTCGAACACAGTGCAGTTTGCCTTGGATAATGCGGTGGCATGGCACACTCCCTGTAAATTTGAGGATGCGATCGGCTTGCTTTACCTTGGTCGACTTGGAATTGCGGGAATGGCCCTCGGCATCGCCGAGAAGGCTTTTGAGTTGGCGGTCGAATATTGCAAGCAAAGAGAGCAGTTCAATCGCAGGCTTGCAGACATGCAGTCAGTTCAGAACATGATTGCTGACTCTGCGATGGAGATTGAAGCATCTGCGCTGTTGCTCGAAAAGGGTGCAAGCAGATACGACGAAGGGAAGTCGGTAATTAAGGAATCGAGCTTTGCGAAACTCTATGCGTCGGAGACCGCGATGCGAGTAACCAACCGCGCGATCCAGATTCACGGTGGTCGCGGAATGACTCAGGAGTTCCTCGTCGAGAAGCTTTGGCGTGATGCCAAGTTGACCGAGATCGGCGAAGGATGTTCGGAGATTCAGCGACTCGTGATCGCCAAACAGGTCCTCAAGTAATCGCCATGCCGAAAGACGTGCAGGAACAATTCGGTCGCGCCGCCGAGCATTACGTAAAGAGCGCATGGCACAACCAGCCTGACGTTCTTTCACAACTCGCTGCCCGGGTGAATTCCTCGGGCGGCACTATCATTGATATCGGAAGTGGCACCGGACACACCGCCTTCGCCTTCGCTCCCTGTGCGGACAAGATCGTTGCGGTTGACCTTACTCCCGAGATGCTAGCAATCACTGAGCGAGAAGCCGCTGCAAAATCCATTTCGAACCTTACGGGATTGCTCGCCAATGCAGAGGAGTTGCCGCTGGAGGATGGATCGGTTCGTGGCGTAACTTGCCGAGTTGCAGCCCACCACTTTCTTCATCCCGCGAAATTCATCAGCGAGGTCCACAGAGTGTTGGAGCCGGGTGGGTGGTTCCTGTTCATTGACACGGTAGGGCCAGAGTCTGACAAAGCCCGAAGTTACGTCGATCGGGTCGAGACGATTCGTGATCCATCGCACCAGTCAGACCTAAGTGTTTCCCAGTGGCTCGACCTGACTTCGACTCGATTCGATGTCGAATGGCAGGAGCAAGGCCCTAAGCCGCTAGATCTAGAGGATTGGATGGAGCGGATGCACGTCTCAGAAGGGGACAGAACCGAACTCCGTAAGCTAATTCTGGAAAGCGAAGGAGTGGTTCGGGATTACTTCTTGCCGTTGATGAAAGACAACAGGTGGTTCTTTCATCTGTGTGAGTGGACAATTTTGTTTCGTAAAGTCTGATTATCAAACGCTTTCTCTCGCAGAACCGTTTAGAATAGCAACCATGCCGCTTGCCTCTCTGGTTCTCCTACCATCACTGCTGTTCGCTTTTCAGGACAAGGTCGACCTTGGTCGAGTCTTCGTGAAAGGCGAAAAGCTTGAGTATTCAGTGAATGCGACGCTGCATGAGGAATTTCGGGCGAAGGGACTCGACACTTGGCTCCCGGATGTTGTCGACTTTCAATACGGTTTCTCGCTCTCGGTGCAAGAACTCAAAACAGACGGCATAGCAGTCGTTCGCTACCAACGCCCGTCTGTGACCCAGATCGGTGACGACGAAAAGAAGACCGTTGAGAAGGTGAACGACGACCTTCAATTGACGTTGAGTCCTTACAACGAAGTGCTTGAGATGAAGAATCTCGGCAAGAAGACTGATCTCAAAGGTGGAAAGAAAGACGGCGATGGATTCGTTCGGTTTACGAAAGAAAGCATCAACAATGGTCAGCTTGGCGGAATGATCGGCGGAGTGATTAGTGAGTTGCAAAGGCTCAGCGCCTTCCTAGGCTCCCTCGAAACTTCGCTCGACCTCAACCCTCGAACGACATTTGACGAGGTCAAAGTCGGTGACACATGGAAGCGCACCTTCGGTTACACGCCGCAAAAACTCAGCAGTGGCTCCAAGGAAAAGCAGGAGATGCAGCGCATCGACTACACCTACACCTACAAAGGTCTCACCGAATCTGAAGGACAAAAAGTGCTCCGAGTCGAGGCGGTCACAGACGTCAAAGGCGACCTTGCTGCGTTCATCAATGGAATGTTTAACGTCAAAGCTGATGAAACTGGGCTCTCCAAGATCCCGCTGACATTCAAGGGAAGAATAGAATTCGACCTCGACCCAAAGACGAAGCATCCGCTTGCGGCGAGAGCGACGAGTGAAAGTTCGTTCGCAATTTGGCTGACAACTGATCCATTGCGAGCTGTGCAGGAAGCTAAAACAAAGGGCAGATCAGTAATGAAGCTCGTAAAGAGAACGCTCGCAAAGACAAAATAGGCGTTCCCAAAGCAACGCATTTCTGGCATACTTATTTTCGAAGGTCTAGGATGGACCTTCGAATTGTTCGGAGAACTTATGCACGGAGGCTTGTTACATGGCTGGAGTCGGCTCGACTTCGCTTTCGCTCGGGCGTAGAGCCCCCATACTTTCCACGCGAATTTGGACCGCGCTGGGTTTCGTCGCGCTTGCCGGTTGCTTCTTCCTTGCCGGAGTCCATCTCGAATCTTGGATGGCTGTGTTGTCGTGTCTGGCATTTGTCCAAGCGCGACGACCGCTTAGAGCGGTCGGCATCCCGGTTGCTGCCTCACTCGATACGCTTCTGCTCGCTCCGATCACGGTGATGAGCGGACCGTGGATTCCCATCGTCATTATCGTCGCGGCACAATGCCTCCGCCGAAGCGCATCAGAGGATGTAAGGAAAGCTAACATCCTAATCGGCGTCGCATCAGCAGCATTTGCTACTGTTGGAGCCCAGCTCGTGCTTTTGCTTTGGTCACCTCACGAATCGCGGTGGATTCTTGCGACGATCACGGCATTCTCAGTCGGTGGAGTGATCAACATCCTTGCACTTCAAAGTTTTGATCGCAGTTGGCGAAAGAGAGTGTTGTCGCTCTCGTATGATCCCTGGACAAGTCAAACGGCGCTAGCATCGGTCGTAGGATTGCTTGTGACTTCGGTCGCTACACATCTGTTTGCTACCGGTTATCCAGTTGCCGGCATTGGGGCGATGCTCGGTCTGCTCCCAATCCGACCCTATCTGAAAGCCGCGTTGAGACGAAACAGATCTCGGAACCACGCAGCCCGACTCATGTCCGGGATGCTCGAATGGTCCCACCCTTACACCGAGGGCCATGTCAAGCGCGTTGCGAACTGGGCGACCGAAGTCGGCTACGAGCTAGGACTCCCGCCCCACCACGTGGATGACCTGAAGTTTGCCGCGATCCTCCACGATGTTGGAAAAGTGACTGTGAATGAGGCAGTGCTTGATGCTCCACGCAAGCTGACCGACGAGGAATTTGAGCACATCAAAATTCACTCGGCGAATGGGGCCACGCTCCTCGCTGATCTTCCCGGATTTGAAAGAATTCAAGAGTGGATCCTCGCGCATCACGAACGGCTTGACGGAAATGGATATCCATTAGGTTTGAGTGACGATGCAATTCCGCTCGAAAGCAAGGTCATCGCCGTAATCGATGCTTTTGACGCGATGACTGGTGGCGACAAGGACGATGAGAAACGAAACTATCGGACGCCGAAGTCGCCAGAGGAAGCATTTGCTGAGCTAGATCGCTGCTCCGGTACACAATTCGACCCTACTGTTGTTCAGGCATTTAGGGCAGTTTGGAGGAGATCGTAGATGAGCTTTCACTGGTCATTTCTGGTTTGCGCGGGTTTCGCGACAGCCGCCTCAATGGGGCTCGGAATTTGGACTGGCTTCGTGGAGCCACGAAGGAGAGTCCGATTCGGTCAACGATTTTTGCGCAGCATTCAAAAAGGTCTGAAGCTTAGGGCTCCAGTGGTCGAATCATACTTTCAAGAAGTCGATGCTCTCGCCTCGATGCTTTGTCAGAAGTGTCATTGTCCGAAGGGGCTCGTGCGAAGAGCAAACCTCCTTCGACGAGTTGGATTTTGCGGAGTTTCCTACGAGCTGCTGAATCAAGCTCCATTTGATTTCTGGTCAACCCGAGAACTTGCGCAGTTTGAAAGCCACCTTGAGGTTGCGATTCGACTCAGCAAAAAGGCTCCGTTTCTGGCACGAGAGGCAAAGGTTTTGGAGTGGATCGACCGCCCTTACTTCCTTCATCAATCATCAGAAGGCGTCTATTTCGCGGCTCGCGTGCTGCGCCTTGCGTTCGACTATAACCTCTTGTGTTCGACGCAAGGTCTTGATGCCGCTCGGGAAACCGTTCAGGCGCACCGCGATACCTACGATCCGATCCTCGTCGATGCGCTTGCGGAAGTGCTACATTGGAATCGTGACGTCAGCCGATCCGAAGCCCTTGTCTGAGGCAAACCCATCTGAACCTAAGGCATTTGCCGGACACCTTGTTCGGTTCATGCCGATCATCTTTTTCGCAGTCGCACTCGCGATTCGTTTGATTGGAATCCACTGGGGCTTAAAGAATGACCTCAGGAACGTAAGCCTTCATCCAGACGAACCGGTGATCCACGCTTACAGCCAGCAGCTCAATCCCGCTCAAGGCAAATTGACGCCAAGTTTTTACAACTACGGAACGCTGTATCTTACTGTTGAGAAGATCGCATCTGATATGGTTTCGGCCTACACTGGCGCGCCTGATCCGAAGGTGGAATCAAGCGTTGCGGACTGGACTTCTCGCTGCCTCCTCGCAGGACGGTTCATCAGCGCAATCGCTGGTGCGGCAAGTGTTGCAGTGTTGTATCTAATCGCCTTTCGGTTCTTTGGGATGGTCGGAGCGAGTATCTCCGCGGGGCTTCTCGCCATCGCGCCCGCTCACGTGGTTCACTCACGGTTCCAGACGGTCGACATTTTTGCCGCCTGCCTCTTGTTGATCTCGCTCTACTTCGCTCTCCGGCTCGTGCCAAGAAATGCGGATGAGGCACCACTCCCAGACAAGCTCGCGATGAAGCTTATCGTGCTTTCTGGGCTGTTCGCTGGATTGAGTGGAGGCACGAAGTACACCGGCATACTGGGAATCCTCTCGCTGGGCGTCGCAGTCTATTTGATGAAGCCTAGGCCATCAATCACAGCGTGCTTCTCCGGCCTAGGGGCCGCTCTGTTAGGATTTGTGATTGCGACTCCCGGAGTCTTCCTAGAAAGCGCGAAGTTCATGGAGGACTTCAAGTACGAGGCACTCCACGTGGCGAGTGGTCATGGAATGGTCTTTGCTGGCACGCCCTCTGGATTCATCTACCATGGATTCAACCTAGCGATCGGGCTTGGCGGGTTGATCACGGTACTTGGAATTGTGGGCCTCGGCTGGGGTGCAAAGAAAAAAATCCCTTGGATCTGGGTGTTGCTCGCGTTTGCAATTCCTTATTACATCCTCATCGGACGCGGCGAAGTGAAATTTCTTCGCTACACGTTCCCACTCTACGCACCACTGATTCTTGGTTTCACCTGGGTCGTGCTCGAAGGGCACCGTCGGCAGGGTATCGGCAAAGTCGTTGTAGCGCTCGGAATCTTCGCCGCCTCTGGTCTCACGTTAGGCGGACTGAAGGGCCTCGCGACGACGAGCATTGTGATGACCTCCCCAGATCCTCGCGACACGGCAGCTCGTTACCTACGTGAACAAGGCTCCGTGGTTGTTGGCCTTCCACGCGATCCGTGGTATTGGACTCCATCTCTCTATCCCAATGTCGGTGTGCCAAGATGGGTGTCTTGGAAGAAGCGTCAGGCAGAGATGCAAGAGAAGAGCGAGCC
>JBBRHU010000211.1:0-6236 GCA_038222255.1 Fimbriimonadales bacterium
CTGTACCCGAGCATGATTTCTTGTGTACCGTCACGTGAAGCTAAGAGCGACTGGTAGAAGGGGAGGGAGAGTAGCTCGCGCATGAGCCCGCCAGCGTGGTGCAGGTCGTCGATTGTCTCGAACAGGGGAACGATGTCGAGATCGCAAATCAAGTTGCCATTGTCTGTCCACCGGAGAATGCCTGCTTCCCTGCAGAAGAGGAGAACCTCTAGAATGTCGGAGAGGCCCCGGGTCATCGACATGATATAAGCGCGCACCGTGCGTAACGACCACTTCTGGTGGGCTCGGCAGATCACCCGGAAGACTTCGAGAGTCTTCTCGGTTTCTGGGGAGAGTGTGCTTGCCGGATGGAGGAATGGACGGGGGCTTGCAAGCTCGCCCAGGAGCAATTCAACTCGCTCTGATTCGGTAAGGGTCTCGTATCTTCGACCGCCGGGCACAGCGTGGGCAAGCGCGAGTATTTCGGACAGAGCTTTCTCGTGCTCGTCGCTGTGCTGGCGAACATCAAGGGTGGCAAGGTGGAAACCGAACGCCTTCACCTGCCGAATAAGATGGCGCAATCGTCCACCAACGGCGAGATCCTCGGCGCGATTATGAAGCAAGCTTGCCGCTACGAGCTCGAGTTCACCGCGCAATTCGTCGGCGGTGTTAAATGCGTTGGCGCCGTCGTTGATCGTGTCGGTCAGCCGAAATTCTACGGCGAGCATTTTCTGAACGTACGGCTCCTGGCTATACCGCCCGAGCTGCTCCTCGGTGTAGGGTAGCGACCTGATGTCAGCTTCAAGCGATTGGGTGAGCGCGTC
The DNA here is from genome assembly GCA_038222255.1 of Fimbriimonadales bacterium. Classification (GTDB taxonomy): domain Bacteria; phylum Armatimonadota; class Fimbriimonadia; order Fimbriimonadales; family Fimbriimonadaceae; genus Fimbriimonas. The sequence continues at coordinate 804 of JBBRHU010000211.1, forward strand.
ATCAACGTGAACGAGCTTTATGCTCTGGGTGATCTCGCGGCGCAGGTCGGAAGCCTTTTCGAGGTAGTGCTCGAGGATCAAACGTCGATGTGATTGGAGAGCTTCCCAAGTCACCTCGGGAGTCACAAATGGATTTCCATCGCGGTCCCCACCGACCCAGCTTCGAAACTCCACAACGGGTTGTTCGGGCAGAGTAGTCCCTGGATAGTGTCGCGCAAGCGACTGTTCGAGGTCTTCGTGGAGCCACGGCACGACGTCCAAGATCGAGCGATCAAAGAAGTAAAGTGCGTTCCTGATTTCCTCGGAGACGCTTAAGCGCCGCGCACGCATTTCGTCGGTTTGCCACAAAGTAAGGAGCTGAAGTCGCGCTTCTTCATCTCCACTGTTTTGATCATCCAACCGACTCGAAAGTTCAGCCTGACGGTTCTGCGCGAGTGACCGTGTGATGGTGTGGAGCTTATCAAGCACTGCCTTTCGCTTGGCTTCGGTAGGGTGGGCAGTGAGCGACGGTGTGATGGATATTCGGCTCAAAAGGCTTTGGACTTCGCTCGCCTCGACTCCGGCATCCTTGAGTTGCTTTACGGCATCGTCGATCGATTCCCGGCGTGGGAAGCGAGCACGGTTTACGCGCACGATTTCTTTTTGTTCGGCGAGGTTAATGAGCTGGAAGAGCACGGTGAACGCGCGCGAAATTTGTCGGAAGACGACGGGATCCTCTAGCTCGGGGAAATCCTCTGGCGTGACCTTGTCACCAGGGTGGGCGACGAGTTTGTGGGCAAGCTGAAAGAGGCCCTCGTCATCCTGACTCTTCAGAACGTCTCCCAAGAGCTGAACGAGCTTGTGAATATCCTCGCTAAGTTCCAGACTTAGCTTGAAGGATTCGGGCTGAAGATCAAGGAATGGCACGAATTCATTTTGACTTGAACCCGCGAAATCTATGTTGGGGCTTGCCTACCTAGGAAGCCCCAACGTAATCGATTAGCGACGTTGGTCGTGACCGGCGAGCGCGGCGGCGCGCTGCTCTCGGAGCACCGCGCGGTTGCAGAGCATCACCGCTTTCTCAAGCGATGTGTCGACCTGACCAGGTCTGGGAACGTTGCTTCCAATCACATCCGGCACTACACCGTTGCCTTCAAGTCGAAGTCCGCGAACCGTGACATAGTCTTGGAACGGGAACTGGATGGTGAAGTTATTGGTCGCCGGGATCATCATCGAAACGAGCACGGCGCCCGCAGACTTCTGACCGACAATAGCGGCTCCGGCGAGGTCTTTCAGGGCTGCTGCGGCAATCTCAGCCGCGCTGCCGGAAAATCCGTTAACAACCACAACGAGGTTCCCTTTGAACGGTTCAACTCCTGGGACTCTCGAAGCCGTGATCTGAGATCGCTTGAATCTGTCGACGCCTCGGCTCCAAGCTGCCGCATGGACAACGTCGGTAATCTCACCGCTGGTCGAGTCCACGTACTGCTGAGCCATGCGCTTGTCGATGAACGTGCCAACAGGTTGATCTGCCTTTAGGAAGTAGCCGAGGAAGTGCTGAAGGTTAACCACCGCTCCACCGCCGTTGTCGCGGAGGTCGATGATGAGGTTCTTCGCCTTCTTAGCTTGCTTCAGCAGGGTATCAACATTTTTTCGGTCGTAGGTAAGGTCGAAAGTGTAGAGGTTGAATCGAGCAGTCTTGTCGTCGATCCAAACCAACTCTTCCTTGCGCACCGTCGAAAACTTTGATCGAGTGAGGACGACGTCAACGACTTTGCCGTCGGCTTTTTTGACCTTGAGCTTAACCTTTGTTCCTTCCTCGCCTGGAATTCCAATCGTGTTGACTGGCTTCTTGCCTTCCACTTCGACAATCGTATCACCGGGTTGGAGCCCACCTTTCTCGGCAGGGGCGCCTTTTACGACACGTTGAATCTCTAGACCTTCAGGCACCGGCATCGAGGTGATTCCGATTCCAACGATCGCGGCAGTGTTTCGAGCAGAAGTCGCTCGCGGAGAGGCGAGAACGATGTGGGAGGCTCCAAATTTGAAAAGCGTCTCATTGACGATTCGGGCGAAGTCTTCGTCCGATTTCGCTTCATCAAGTCGCTTCTTTTCTGCAGTGATGAGATCTGGCCATTTGCTAAAGTCAACTCCGGGCACAAACGCGTTCCGTGTGACGACTTCGTTTACGCGTGCAAGGACTTCGGCCTTGGTCTCAGGTTTCTTGTCGACAGTCTGGGCCATGCCAATGGCCACGGTCGAGCCGAGAATTACCATCGGAATCATGCGAGACAATCGAGTGAGTTTCATAGTTAGTTCACTTTACGTGGGTTCAGCTTTTTGTTTGTAGGAATTGGATCGCTTTTGCAAGTTGGTTATCCGTCTTCGGATCTCCCAGGAATTCTGCATCGAGGCTGAGTTCGACTCTGATGTCGGGCTCCAACCCACCCGACAGGAAGGCTCCGAAATCGTCCACCTTGCGGCCAATGTATCCGCTTCGAGGGAGGAAATACTTTGCGATGGTGATCTTGGCGCTCGCAGCATCAATCAACGACTCGACGTGTTGGACCGACGCCTTGCCGTAGCTGTGTGTGCCGACGAGAGTTGCCTTGCCGTAGTCGTGCATACAGCCAGCAAAAATCTCTGCCGCACTTGCCGAGTTCTCATCCATCAAGATTGCGATGGGATAAGTGGTATTCGCGACTCCACCTTTATCGGTGGTCTCGGTCACTTCGCGGCCGTTTCGGAACTTCATCTTGACTACCAATTTGCCATCGAGATAGCGTCCAAGCATCTCGGTGGCGGTGTCTAGAATTCCACCTGGGTTTGACCGGAGGTCAATCACAAGGCCCTTAATGCCTTGCTGCTCAAGCTTAGCGAGTTCCTTCTCATACTGCGAGGCGGTCGGCTCCGCAAACGAAGTGATGGAGAGGTAGCCCATCTTGGATTCGGGGAAGACCTTTCCGTCGACAGTTGGTGCGATCACCTTGCCTCGATTAACCGAAATCTGGATCGGCTTGGTGCTCGGCGCTCGAAGGATCGAGAGGCGAACAACCGTGCTTTCAAGTCCTTTGACTCTGCTAACAATGTCGTCGATTTCTAGGCCAGCGGTGGACTTTCCATCGACTGCAACGATGATGTCGCCGCTCTTAATTCCAGCTTTTTCGGCAGGACCTTGCTCGAAGACGTTGACGATCTTAGCGCCACGAACATCGGGAGATAGCCGTGCCCCAACGCCAACAAAGTTGGCCTTTGTGTCATCAGAAAAAGCTTTTGCGGCTCTTGGAGGGAAGAAGAGTGTGTGCGGATCCCCCAGCGATGCCATCATGCCAGCCATGCCGGCGTATCGCAGTTCGGTGGGTTTGACCGAGCGATAGTAATTGTTCAAGATCCCGTTGTAGGATTGCTTGAACACGGCTTCGGGTTCTTGCTCAGAGCCTTTCAGACCCAGAAGCTTGCCAAAAGCGCCGGTATTTGGTCGCTCGCCTCGTGCTAAATCGCGCCACGTAAAGCCGATTGTAAAGGTGCTCAGGAGCGTTATGGTCGAGAGGACAATTTTTACGACTGCTTTCATTCCTTGCCTCCTTTCTTCTTTGCTGCCACCGGGCTGTTCAGCGAGTATTCGCCGGTCACCAACGTGTAGCCGGTTCCGTCTGGAAGTTTGGTGGTATCAACAATCTGCAACTCACCACCCATCCTGCCACCCTCAAGCTTTGCATGGCCCTTACCAGTAAGGGCGATCGCGAAGATCTCAGCGGCTCCACGGGTAGAGGCATCGACGATCAGTTTTATGGACGCCGGTTTTGCAGTGGAGTTCAGTGTCAACGGTGTAGCCGTCGAGGACTTCTCAGTCCGGACATAGCCGTAGTTTCCGGTGCTTGCGACCATACTCAGGGCCTTCTTGACTTCCGAAAAGTCGCCGTGAGCGTTGTTGCGGAGGTCAATCTGGATTGGCTGCTTTGTGGCCAGGGCAGACTTGAGGGCATCCGATCCTCCAGCGTTGAACCTAAGACAGATCGCCCCATTTGCCGTGGCGGGAATCTTGCTCGTGCCCTTTTGCATTGCTGTTTTGAGCGGAGTCGTACCACGGCGCCACTCAACGGAAACGGTCCCATTCGTGCCGACGACGAGTGTCCGTTTTGCCTTGAGCGGCAGCAGAGCGCGCTCAGTTTGTGCCTTCAATTTTTTTCGAAGCGTGTTGAGTTCAAAGGCGGTGATCTTCTTGGCCTGGAATTGCTTGCGTGCCGCGCTGAATTCATCTAGCACGTCGCTGCTGACTACCCAGTGGTCATTCACTGCGTAGACCGTGTCACCAAGCTTTACTCCAGCTTTTGTTGCGGGTCCGTCTGGAACCAATCCGACGACGGTGAGCTTCGGAATCTTTGCGCTCATCGCAAGCGCTTCCTCTGGACCGGACTCTCCGGTTGGCTGAAGCGCTGCCTGAGACACCTGTCCCGCTTGGCCAGCGGAGAGAAGTGCCAATTCAACTCCTATGCCCTCGAAGGTTCCTGCTTTGGCAGACTGAAAAGCTCTGAATTCATCGGCATCCATAAAAACCGATCGGGTGTCACCTAAGCTGGCCACCATTCCGCGCACTGCTCCAGTTGCGAGGGGCATATCCTGTGCGATGGGCTCGACGTATTCGCTCTTGACGAGCCGAACGAGTTGCGTGAAATACTCTGTGGCGGAAAGTTCGATCTCTTGGTCTCGCGAGGCAACGAGGTTCTCAACCTTGATGCCCTGCGCGGAGATCACCTTGGGCTTCGTCCCTAGGTCCACTCGCTCACGAACGAGACTGCCGCCCACAAGGGTTAACCCAGCGCCCACGGCAATGACATACGGTCCAATCCACTTAGGAATTTGACTCATTCAGCTCTCCATATTTGCATCTAGCTTCTCGATTCGTCGGACATGGCGAGCTTCAACACTCGGCGAGGTAGCAAAAAAGACATCGAAGATAGCCACTGCTTCTTCTACGGTTAAGATACGTGCGCCTAGACCAAGAATGTTAGCCGCATTGTGTAGACGGGCGAGTTCTGCCATCAATGGGCTCGTGCAATTTGCCGCACGAATTCCGTGATACCGATTCGCGCGGATCGTGATGCCGATCCCAGTTCCACAAAGGAGCACTCCCAGTTGATATTCGCCAGCGAGAATACGTCGGCACACTTCGTCCGCCGCATCTGGATAGTCATAGGCGTCCAGCCCGGGTGCGCCGTATTCATCAACTTCGAATCCTGCTCCGCGAGCATGCTCGGCAACGGCTTTGCGGAGCTCGAAAGCAGCGTGGTCAGATCCAAATGCTATTTTCATGGAAGTGGGTTTTCTTTCAGTGCGCGTTGGATGATCGCGAACGGGGAGGCCGCGAGCTTCGCCTTGATCTCATCCGGGAGCTTAAACCCCCGAAGTCGAACTTCGTGCATCAGAGCAAGCTGGACTCGCGGATCGGAATCG
>JBBRHU010000212.1:0-6211 GCA_038222255.1 Fimbriimonadales bacterium
GAGTCCGCCGTCCTTCGAAAGGTTCCGCAGCCCGAGGGCGACGTCGTACCCCTCGCGGGCCAGGGCAAGCGCGCACCCTCGCCCAATCCCCCGTCCCGCTCCCGTCACCAATGCGATCCCCTTAAACATGCCGGGATCGTACCACTACCCCCCAGGGACGGAGTGCCTGGACAGGTTGGATCCTTCGCGATACTGCTACAGCTTGATCGGAGCGGCTCCTTTTTTGTATCTAAAGACAGCAAGTTTTCCGTCGCAGTGCTGGAAGAGGAAGAACTCCGGCGGAAGCCCGCGCGGGTCAAAGCGGTACGTGGCTGTCCTGACCGGTTCGTAGCCTTGTCGATCCCATCCCGACGTGAAGCGGCTCACCTTCCGGCTGTGGCCTTTCCTGCCTTCACGATCGTTAGCACGATCCCTCCGTCAGACCAGCCCCATCGGGCGATGCCCTCGGTGTGCACTGAGCCGATACGTTTGGCGTAAATGGTGAGTTCGAACGTCTTGTTTTCGAAGATTTGGGCAGGGGGAGACTCTATCCGAACATTGAAGTGGTAATCCTGAACCCAATGTTCATGCTGGGGGTCAGAGTGGGCCATGTACTCTTTTCGGAAATGGTTGATTCGAAGTTCGATGTGTCTGACAATGAATTGGCTGGCAGTTTCGGACCGGGTTAGGTGGTCAGGATCGTTGATGACTTCGACCAAACCCCATCCTTGCCTCGCGGCAGGAGGGACGGGGGGATTAGGCGGTTTCTTCTCCTTCTCCCGTTCCGGCACTCCGACAGTTCGAGGCACCTTCACGTTTCGTGGCGGCTTCTGCGCCACCCACTCGCCTACGTAATCGCACTTCACATTCCAGCCGATAGCAAAATGCAAGTCGAATTGATCCGACGCCGTCACGTACGTTCCCGTGATGTTGATGCGCTTTCCGGCGACAATGCCCGAACCGGTGAAGGAGAACCATCGCCCAAGAACTTTGTCTTTTTCAACGTACGCTTTGAGCGGCTGAGCGACGACTAGGTTCAACAAAACCAGAATCCCAGGCAGGGATAAGACAAGCTCCGTTGCGCTGCGCATGTACGAATCAGATCGTTGCTCGGCAACTACAATCTAGACAACTTTGCTAGTTTTTAGTATAAATTATCCATGCTGATCTCGGTTGTGTTCGCCAGCGGTCTGCTCTTAACCAGCAGTGCCCCTGCAACTGTGCACGAGACCGGAAAGTGGGGACTGGTCAGGAAGCTGGAGGGCAAAGCGCCGCCAGCGATGGAGACGTTCTACGGAACGAAACTGTCGGCGAGCATAAGCGAAGGTCACCTCAGCTACACCGACACGCCCGCAAAACCGAATGTCTTTACGTCTGCGGATATCACGATGAGTTGGACTTCCCCAAAGTCGGAGCTGACTCCCGGAGAGACGTTGGAGTTCAAGGTCACGGCAGAGGCGAAGGTTAGCCAGAAAGACGCGAACATCTTGAACCTGACGGGTTGGTATCGGTTCGATGGCTTCAAGATTGTCGAACAGAAAAACGCCTTCGTCGGGCACGCTGCGAACGGATTCGTTGGTAATGGCGAAGGAGTGGCGAAGGTGATTGTTCCGGCAGGGGCCGACAACACAGATATCCACATTTGGCAAGGGCAGACAGGGCTATCTTTTGGCTCGGGCGGTATTTGGTATCCCTGTCAATATTGGTATAAGTGGAACGCGAAGCCGATCGACAACAAAGAACCGGCGAAGCCGCCGGAGACGAAGCCGGTTGATCCGACGAAAAAGAAGCTAAACGTCCTTATCGCTGCGGTCGACTACCGCGAGCTTTACGAGAAGGTTTCACCCGACGGGGGACCGCCTTATTCTGCATTGAGTGACGGGGGGCACACTTTGCACGGCGTTGCTGCTGATGGAAGTTCGCTCGTGCTCTTGCGCACCGCGATGGATGTCAGTGGTCAGGCGACTTTCCGCGCGCCGACCGCGGGAGGGGGACTCAGCGCCGTGACGGACTCTAACCTGTACAGGTCGAAGGGTAATCCGACCCTCACCGTGAACACAATTCCGATCGGCGGATTGCATTACGCTTTTGCACTCTATCGACCGCCGAACACCTTTGGAGCCGACAGTGCTGAGAGAGATCTCGAATTTACGGTGGACTTCAAAGTCGACAGTGACAAATACGAAGATCCAAAAGCAAAGATTCCGCTGAAGCTTGTGCGGCCGCCGGTGGTGCTTGTACACGGGACCTACGATAGTCCAAAGGCTTGCTATCAGGAAGTTGACCCGCTCGACGATTCTCCCATGAGCCTCGCGACTCGCCTGCGCAACGCCGGGTTCAACATCTTCTGCGTCGATTGGGAAGAATCCAATGGAGCCAAAGATCCGAGCAGCTTTGTCTACAACAGCAAGGCGGTTTGGCGGAACAAAGACGGGATTCAGACCGCACTTGAGTCCATGCGCCGCATGAACATCGCCGTCACCCAGGCCGACCTCGTCTGTCACAGCCAGGGCGGAGTCATCGCTCGAGTATATGCGAGGGGATTTGACCTTATGGACCCGATTCCGGCAAGCCATTTAACAAATCCAGTTGAGTGCAAATCGAGCGGCGTTGCTTGTTGGTACCACCGAAAGGATAACCACTGGTCTGGCGACATCCATCGCCTCATCACCATCAGTGCAACTCACCGTGGATCCGAAGTTTGTCGACTGTTTGAGGCGTTCAAACAGTACAAGGCGGATTGGAGCCCGCTGCGGGACGTCAATCGCTTTCTGGTCGGCGCCTTTTTGGTCTATGTCGACAAAGAAGTGAGTGGAATCACGACCGATGGATTCAAGAACCAGACCCCGGGTTCGCTTGAGCTCCAGGCGGTCGGGCCGACGCCTATTCCAGCCCACGCGATTGGATGTGTGGCTTCAAATGAGATCATGGCGACGGTGCGTCCCGATGAAGGTGGGATCACGGGGGGAATGGGGAATTACTTCGGAAAGCTCTACAAGATTTGGAAGCTAACCCCAGACGACGCAAAACAGTTCGCGTTCGACTATCTCGGCGACAAAGCCGCGGAAAAAGGCGATCCCAAGCCGAGGGAGAACGCAGAAGCGTACCGAAGGTTATTGCTGCAGTTTCAGGTAGAAGAGGGGCAACTCTATGGAGATGCGTTCGACGCCATGAAATTCAGGAAGGCGATAAGCCCGGTGATCTTCCAAATGCGCAAGACGGTGTTCCTCGATGACGAGAACGACTGTACCGTCTCCTTCACCAGTTCAAGCGGAGGGTTGAAGGGGAGCTTCATTACCAAGGCGGAGGGCGTCCTACACGGCTGGGCGCCACGGTATCGAGTCGTCCAAAACCGCGTGCTCGAGCTCCTTCGAAACGACGGCAGCCTGTTCGACCCGAACGGTTTTCCCGATTTCGATGGCAAGCAGAGTTCCGCCTCCCAGTTCCTAGGCCGGGCTGCGCTCGCTCCTACCACGTACCTGATCAGCCAGTCGAGCGGTGAGGCTGCTCTCAAACCAGGCGTCAAGTCGCCGAATTTTGTCGGAGCCACGTTCACGACAGTTGAAGGTGATTGGGCGTTTACGTCGAACGGAACGAAAGTCAGCGCCACTCACCGAACCGAAGTGCTGTCGCTCGAAGGAACTCTTGCGGGACACACCTTGAAGTTCACATTAGCAACGCGAACAAGCAAGACGCAAGGCGAGATTACATTCGCAGCTGATTGGACGTCCTTCGACGGCTACTACCGAAACCCCGGAGGACAGAAATGGGAGTTCAAAGGCACCCGCAAGGGTGCGTCGATCCGTGAGTTTTTTGGGTTGGACTGACCCACTCAATTTCCCGTCATCTCCGCGGGCCGGTTGAGCTAAGTTGCGAGATCAGCGCGGGCGTGTCGCAACGTAGCTAACAGGCAAGAGATAACCCAACATCTGCACTAAACATCTTCCTCGCTAACCACATTGAAGCCAACCAGATTCGCCCACCCAAACGAAGTTGTCAGGGCGACATCTGACGCGTCTCGCCCCACGGCCATCAGTATGCGGCCGATCCGAGGCATGTTATTTCGCGCGTCGAAGACCCACCAGCGGCCGTCTAGGTAGACCTCGAACCAGGCGCTGAAGTCCATCGGGGGAGTTAGGGGGACACCTATGTCGGGCAGGTAGCCAGTCGCGTACCGGGCTGGGATGTTGAGGGCTCGGCAGAAGGTGATTGCGAGGTGTTGGAAGTCTCGACAGACTCCGGTTCGTTCGGTATAAACGTCCAGAGCAGTCTTGCTTCCGCGCGTCTGAGCGTAGTTGAAGGTTACTTTCTGGTGAACCCAGTCGCATACTGCTTGAACCCTTGACCAGCCGGGAATCAGACCGCCGAATAGTTCGAAGGCAGTTGCCGAAAGGCTGTCAACCTCGCAGTAGCGGCTGCTAAGCAGAAAAGTCAAAACCTCGTCGGGCAAATCCTCGATGGGGTGTTCCTGCGCGCTCCAATTGACCGGGTCGGGCAGTCCCGAGTCGTTGAGCAGAGTTGATCCGGACAGCTTCAGCGAACCCGCAGGAGCGTTGAGACGTGCAACTCGGTTTCCGAAGCCGTCGACATAAGTTCTTACGGGAACGCCGGGGGAGGTCACTAACTCGTCTGCTTCCAAAAGGTCGGCTGTTCTCGATGGATGGACGTAAAGCATCGCCAGCATCGAAACCTTTTCGGGGAGTTCGAACTGAATATCGTAGCCAAGTCGAAGGAGCATATGATTCCGGAGAGGTAGCGTTGGCCTGGTAGCCGGAAGCAACGTTGCTTACCGACCAGAAGAACACAGACTCGAAAGAGAGTATAGCCAAGGATGACCACAATTCAGCCTTCACTGGACTGTGATCCGCACTCGGTAGGGCCGATCCTTGGCACCCACTAAAGGTCTCGTTCAGTTTGCGGGAACTTCGCTGCCTGTTGACCGAACGGTAATCAACTCAGGGCCAAAACTGCAGATGTCGGCTGCAGGAATGCACAGGGTATGCGACCCAACTCCAAAAATGCCACCACTTCGGACGCCAAGCGCACAGATGGCTCCCGTCGTCGGGTCGAGATCTACGTCGTGCAGTTCACCAACGACCGTGCCCGCACTGTCGACGACCTTGTGGCCTCGAAACTCGGAAAAAGGGTGCATTCCAGGAAAAGAACTGGCTGTGGATTGGGTTGCGCTGATGTCGTTGATGGTGACGGCATCTTCTCCAATTGTATTGATGTGCTCTCGTGGTAAGACGGACTCACCCTTCTCGCCCTTGATGACGAGCGCTACGACGGTGAGCGTTTGCGGATCGATCAAGATGTCCTCGACGTGTCCAATTTTGGCACCGTCTCCAAGGCTAACGACGGCTTTGTGCTGCAATGACTTGTTTGTAATGGTGGCTGTGTTATTCATGATTTAACTCCTGGCTGATGTCCCCCTTTCAAAGCGGGGGAGGTTTAGCGCCGCGGTGCCAAGGGGATCGCAAAGGAGAAAGTGCTCCCTTTGCCGGGAACACTTTCTACGTTCACGGCTCCTCCGTGGGCTTCGACGACGAGCTTGCAAAAGGTCAGTCCTAATCCGGTGCTCATCGTCCGTCCGCCTTGGCGAGATTCGACTTGGCCAAACTTTTCGAATATTCGTCCAAAGGCTTCGGCTGGAATCCCCTCGCCCGTGTCTTGGACCGAAAACACTAAGAATGCACGGTCTGCACTCGCATGCAGTTTGACCGTAACAGTCCCGAGAGGAGGGGTGAACTTTATCGCGTTCCCGAGTAAGTTGACAAGTGTGCGGCGCAGCATGTCCTCGTCACCCTGGAATGCGGGAAGACCCTCGGGGACCTGTTTGATCAGAGTCAGATGCTTCTCTGAGACAAGCTGAGAGACTTGGTCAATCGCGCTGCTAACGAGCGCTCCAGCATCAAGCAACAAATAATCGAGTTCAATCGAGCCAGACTCCATTTTGTCGACGTCTAGCAGTCGGTTGATCATCTCTAAGAGGCTTGAACCGCCCATAAGGGCGATCCCGATTGCTTCTTGCTGGTCCGTATCTAGCCCGCCCATCATTTCCACGGTCTGGATCCCTGCGATCAGCGAGCTCAGAGGAGTCCGCAGGTCATGAATGATCATCTTCGTCAGGCTCTCACGCAAATCCTCGAGTTCCTGCAAGCGCTTAAAGTTTGCTTGAAGTTGTCTGTGAAGAGCTACCTCGCGGTCGTGTCCATGCTTCTTGTCCAGACAT
>JBBRHU010000213.1:0-6206 GCA_038222255.1 Fimbriimonadales bacterium
CGCCAAGCGGCACCTTGAATCAGCATTAGCGCTAGAGCCAAACTTTACGAATGCGCTCTACTTAAAGGCAGTGATCGAGGTGAATGAAGGAAAGCATATAGCCGCCTTGGAGACCATCTCACACGGCCTGCGAGTGCAACCAAACCAATCTCAACTCCTCGCTCTTCGAACTCGAACCCTCACCATCCTCGGCCGGCACTCGGAAGCAGCAGAGTCGGCGGAAGCTGCACTCAGGGTCAACGCGCTTGATTCAGAAGCCCACGCCGAATTCGCCCAGGTAAAGCTTCACACCGGGGATATCCAAGGTTCGATCGCTCGGTATCGTGCAGCCCTTAGGATCGACCCAAACAACGCAGAGGCGCGAACCGGGCTGATGAACGCTCTCAAGGCAAAAAACCCACTCTTCCGACTTACGTTGAAAGTTGCCCTATCAACTCAACGACTGCCAGCCCGATACCGTCCGTTCCTCGGCATTATCGGAGCCCAAGTCCTCCGGCTTCTCTTCAGTCCTGCCAGGGGGACCGCGCTAGACATGCCCGCAAAGATCGTGCTCGGCGCGCTGATCACCTTTGTCTTCGTTGTGATCCTCTTTATCCCGCTACTGTGCGACGTCCTTTTAGCATTCACGGATGAAGGTCGAGCTCTATTCCCGCAATTCACCCGAATCCTTAAACCTATTCTTCTTGGTAGCCTCGGAGTGATGCTCGTCAGCGGACCCCTAGCCTTCTTCTTTCCTCTCGCCGCAGCGGCGTTCGTCATCGCCGGCGTCATGATTCCATTCACCGCAATGGGTTATCGAGCTTCAGACCCAGCCGCCTGCAAGGTCATCGCTTTGGTCACCGCTGCAGGCGCCTGCTTAGCAGGTGCAATGACGATCGCGGCGCCTTTCGTCAAGCCTCTTTAACCGCGACCATTTCTGGCGGCCAGTCTCCCAGCGGTACACTCACCCTGAAACGTCCCCATGGCGAAAGACAAATCAAACAAGAAGGATAACAAGGCTCCGGCTTCGATACAGAACCGAAAGGCTCGCTACGACTACCTGATCTCAGATACGGTGGAAGCGGGAATGGTGCTGGTTGGATCAGAAGTGAAGAGTCTGTACAGCGGTCTAGGAAACTTGACCGATGCCTATTGTCGTGTCGTCAACGGGGAAATGTGGTTGTTCAATCTTGATATCGAGCCCTACGAGAAGACCTCTGCATTTCAGCACGAACGCAGGCGCGACCGGAAATGTTTGCTGCACCGAAAGGAGATCGACACCCTAGAGCGAAAGACGCTTGAGAAAGGGTTCACCCTCATCCCGTTGAGCATCTACTTTAAGGATGGACGGGCAAAGGTGTTGATCGGGCTAGGGCGTGGCAAGGCGAACTACGACAAACGAGCCTCGATTGCTGAGAAAGATACGAGAAAAGAAGTCGAACAGGCACGCGCACTCCGTTTTTAATCTCAAGATTTGTTCGGAATGTGGCAATACCTAAACTGTGCAGCTCTCTCCGAATATCAGTCAACTTTCGCCCGATGACTCGGTGATGACCATCGCTTGGGTGGAAGGCCACCCGGTTTCGGCTTCATGTAGAGTTCACTCTCAAGCCCCACTTTTCCTCAAGACCATCGACCCAAATATCCAGCGGCAGAAATTCCCGCTGTTTGGGTCGATGCTCTGGGAAGAAGACGGCCGGATTGTTCGGTCCGACGCCGAGCTTTCTAGCATCCAGCCTTACGAATCTGGGGCGCTCATCGAAGTTCGAGGACTCCGCAGCGAGCCGCTCGACCGACGCCGCCACAAGCGTGTTTCGGTTAATGCATCTGTTTCCGTAAAGATCGTCGAAGACGCTGGTGGGCATCCTGCGTTTACGATGGTCCAAGGTCGACTGATCGATCTGAGCGAGGGCGGAGCCCACATCCAGATTTCCGCAGACCTACAGGAGGGCACTTTGCTGGAGTTCAGCGCGAAGTCCACTCTTGGAGAACTCGTGCAAGCGCTCGGTGTGGTGATCAAGACCAGAGGGGAGAGCGTTGGAATTGCCTTCTTTGAGCCGAGAGCCACGACCCAGCGAAACCTTGCCCGCTGGATCGAAGACGCCGCCTAATTCTTAAACTTGAGCCGGGGTGACAACCGCGCCGGTTCGAGCACTTTCGACCGCTGCGAGAGCAATCGAGAGTGCCATCGCCCCATCCTGAGCCGTGACTGGAACAGGAGTTCCATTCTTCACCGCTTGAATGAACGCGTCGAGCTGAAGGTAGTAGGGATCGTCGCCCGTGACCGTTGGTTGCTGAAGCTCTGCGCCATCGGTAGTCGTGACTCGCACCGTCGCAACGTTTCTCGAATCGTGCTGGATCAGGCCACCACTTCCTGCGACCTCAAAAGTTGTGCGGAAGCCACTCGGATCCATCCAAGTTGATTCGACGTGGGCGATCGCTCCCGAATCAAATGTCAACGTCGTCAGAGCGTAGTCTGGCCCTTTTCCAGTGCTAGCGCCGACCGAGCGGCTGTAAAGGCACTTCACCTCGCCCAAAACCCAGCGAAGCCAGTCAAAGTCGTGGATCGCAAGATCGAGGAGCACGCCGCCGCTCCGTTGGTGATCCATAAACCAGCCGTCGGCACCCGTTGGCGAAGGGCCACCTCGTCGAGTCCGGGCGGCCGCTGGTGTCCCAACTCCGCCAGATTTCACGATGTTGTAGCCGGCAAGAAATTCCGGGAAGTACCGCACGACCTGACCGACCATGAACGGAATATTTGCCTTGGCAGCCGAATCACGCAGCGTGACCGCATCCGCGAGCGAGCGAGCGAGAGGCTTCTCCATGAACACGGGCGTACCAGCAGCTATTGCCTTGAGTCCGATGTCGAGGTGCATATCGGTCGGCAGGCAGACATCCAAAATGTCCGCCTCAGAGATCACCGCTTCCAAACTTTCGCGAGGGGTTGCGTTGAACGACGAAGCAAATCGAGCAGACTTCTCGGCATCGCGAGCGAGGAAGATCGTTTCAACCCCGGGCATTTTCATCAACTGCGCTGCGTGGGTTTCGCCCATGTGTCCGGTGCCAAGGATGCCGACTTTCATTGAGCTGATTATGAAGCCCACGAACCGCTTTCTGCTCGGCCAAAGACCTTCTGGAATCCTAGTGGAAGTTACCGGCTCCGCGCAGCCCCGAGGTGGAAAAGACTCCTTGAGGTTCTTATGACTCGATCCTTCAAAACCCTCTCCATCGCTTCCGCTGTACTTGCCCTTGCTGTTACCGGCTACGGCCAGTCGTCAAGCGGCAAACTCGTGGCCCCAAAGTCAGAGAAGACTGAGAAATCTGAGGTCAAAAAGGATAAAACACCGGTCCGCAAGAAAGAAAGTCGGCGCGAAATCCTAGGCAACTTGCCCGAAGATCCGTTTGCTCCGATGCCGATTGTCGGGATGCCGATCAGTCGATCTATGATGGAAAACGGTAGCGGTATCGCTTCTGCCGGCGGATTCCTGTATGTGCTGAACGGTTCAACGATCTACAAGATCAACGCGAGCGACCTCAAGATCATCCAAGTTCGAGATCTGCGACTTGGGAATTCCGGCGCAAGCATTCAAGCCAACCACAATCGCGAGCCTGACGAGCTGCTCGAACCCACCAAGAAGTCAACAAAGAAAAAGCCGGTCAAGAAGAAACCCGATCAGCAATAGTAGGAACCACCAGAGCACGAAGTCGTGCGACGACGTCCGGATGTTCCGTTGCTACATTCTTAGTTTCTGACGGATCAATCTCAACGTTGAAAAGCAGTGGCATGGGATCTTCGAAATACTTGAGCCCGATCTGACTGCTCGTCTGTAGATGGAGTTTCCATCTCCCCAGTCTCACTGCCATGACTTGGTTCGAACTGCCGTGAAGGAAGATCGGCATATCGGGGAGGCTCTGACCAAATAGCGATGGCGTTGCGTCACGCCCATCGACCACACGAGCCTTCCCGAGTGCAAGCCGGGTAAGCGTTGGCATCAGATCAACCGCCGCCATTGGTGACATGGAGACCTGCGGCTGGATATGCCCTGGCCAAGAAATGAGCATCGGTTCGCGGACTCCGCCTTCCCACGTGCTTCCCTTACCGTCGCGAAACAGCCCAGCGGAACCGCCTTCGAGACCCTTCAGGATCCAGGGGCCGTTATCGGAACTGAAGACTACGATTGTGTTCTTACGATCAATCGACCGCAAGAGTCGCCCGGTCTCATGGTCGATCTCTTCCATGACATTTCCATAGATTTCTCGCAGACTCTTCGTGTACGTCTTCCCCGGGGTCAACGGTACGTGCGGTTGAGCATGCCAGAGGCAGATGAACGACGGACCTTTCTGCTTTGCAAACTCAATCGCCCGCGAAGTCAGCCGGGTGGTTATTCCATGCAGATCAGGATCCTTCCCTTCTATTCGATATCCGCCCTTCCCGTCAGATTGCATGAGCGGCAGGGGTGGGAACTTCGGGCTCATCATGTCGTTGCTATAAGGGATTCCGAAGTAGGCGTCGAAGCCATGGGCCAGCGGAAGGGAATCGGGAGAAAACCGATTCGCAACGTTTGGACTGCCAAGGTGCCACTTGCCAAAGAGTGCCGTGCGGTACCCGTTCTGCTTAAATATCTCGGCGAGCGTTGTGTCAGTCTTTTTGAGATATGGCTTGCTTTCAGGATTGAGCACCCAGGTCCCGAAACCTGATTTGCTCGGTTGGCGCCCCGTCAAGATCGAGTATCGGCTTGCCGTACACGCCGGTGAAGAGACGTAAAACTGGGTGATCTTTGCGCTTTCCGTGGCAAACCGGTCGAGTTCTGGAGTCCGAATAGTTGGGTGGCCGTTAAATCCAAAGTCGCCATATCCGGCATCATCGAGCAGGATCAGAATCACGCTAGGCTTCGTTGCCAGAGCGAGCAAGGCAACACTGGTCGGGATCATTTGCTCCTCTTCACACACCGAAATCCGACGTGCATCAAACCGCTATCCTGACTCGACTTCATCCTCGAAGCAACTCTGTAGCCTCGGCAATAGCATTCCGCGCACAAGAACGACCCACCTCGTAAAACCTTCTTCTTTTGATCGGGCTCGTCCGGATCGAAGCTGGATTCTGGACCTTTCGGATTATCCTTGCCAGCGTCCGCATAGGCATCTGGTCGATACCAGTCACTACACCACTCCCAAACGTTGCCAGAGATATCAACGAGGCCATAGGCGTTCGCCTTGAATGCACCAACCGGCGAGGTCGTGAGATAGCCATCGGTGTTCAGGTTCTTCGTTGGAAAGTCTCCCTGCCACGAATTCACCTGGGGATGGACTGGATCGTAGGGAGCCTCCCCCCACGTAAACTCCTTATCCTTTAAGCCTGCGCGCGCTGCCCACTCGTACTCTGCCTCGGTCGGCAAGTCCTTCTTGGCCCATTTGCAGTAAGCCACGGCGTCATCCCAAGACACCTGGACGACAGGATGATTTTCCTTGCCCTTGATGTCGGATTGGGGGCCTTCTGGATGCTTCCAGTTCGCCTCCGGGATGTACTCCCACTTTCCGGAAACGAATACGAGCGAACCCGGGACGAGCTTCGCTGGATCTGCGCCTGGGAAATCCTTAGGATCGGGAGGTATTTCCGCTGTGGTCTTGAACTTGGTCTCTTCGACAAACTTTGAGAATTCCGCGTTGGTGACCGGGTGGACATCCATCGCAAAGGTATCGACATGGACTTCATGGACCGGCTGCTCATCGGCCCGCCCGTCCTCGCTGCCCATCTTGAAGGTGCCTGCGGGAATTTGCACCATTCCCATCGGCGGCTCTGCTGAAGATTTGACAGCGACTGAAGGGGTGGCATCCCCGTTTGGCTGGGCGGTCTTCGCACAACCGGCAAGGACGACCGCAGTTCCGGCTAAGAGAATCCAAGGTCGCCAACGTCCAATCACGAGAACATTATATAGCTCGCCCACAGGCTCACTCCGCGAGATTGCATGTCCACCGAAGGGCAGCTTAGATTTCTTGTAGTTCGCGACGAGACGTCACCCATTCAATCGGCTCACTTGAAATCCCTGGAAGCCGCGCACCTAGTTCAGCCTGCCACCGCTCCAACCCCCGGCGCATCTCCGAATTGAGTTCGAACGCCATCACTGAGGCGTAATAATCGCGCATCTGATCCAATGGCCATCCCCACTTCTTTGCGGCCTCCTGAATCGTGGCGTAACGACGTTCGGCGAGCCAGGGCTCCAACGGAG
>JBBRHU010000214.1:0-6192 GCA_038222255.1 Fimbriimonadales bacterium
TCAAGCACCCTCCTCGTGATCTGGCAAGTCTCGCGCATTTTTCCAGAATAGTCGAATATGACTCGCAAAAATGAGAGGCCCTGGCGGCCTCGCCCCCTTAACTCAGAGGAGCCAGCACACAAGGTTGTGGACCGGCTCTGACCGAGTTTAGTTGCTCGGAGAATTGTGCATGAGTTCAAATGCACCAAGTGAGAGAGTTCGCTGAGAACGTGCTCTCAGTTTTCCGAAGCCATACCGCTCGAAGGTTGGCAACAGATTCGCCGGAAGATCGGCCGACAGCGGCCCCGCAATCCCAACTAACGGCGAGCCGATCGCAGGTCGGGCGTAGGGATCTGTGATTCCTGGGCGGCTAATCGGATCGAGCAACCCGATCAGGAAGTTGAGGTCAATGCTACTAAACAACACGGTAGGGTCTAGCGCACCCACAACATCGGTGGGATCAGCAAATCCTCCTAGTTCGACCGGTCGGAGCAGGCCGATCAGCAAGTTCGCATCGATCACACTGCGCATGATATTTGGATCCACGGTGGCAAAGATGAAGGCCCAATCGGGAGATCCATAGAAGTAGCTTGGATCGATGAGCGTGCGAAGTTTTGGCACGTTAACCGCTGGAAGCAGAAGGTTAGGATCGCCCAGTTTTGCTAACCTTGCGATGTCAACTGCCGGCAACAGCAGGTTCGGATCGATGTGCGAAGGGATGAAATAGGGGTCCACAAGAGCGAGCATCAGGTCGTTATCTGTTGCTCTGCGGAACGGGGCGAAGTCATTGGCGCCGTAACCTGCCCGCGGATCTGTCAATCCGGGGTTGTTCTTGGAGTCGAACATCAGATTCTGAATTCCAGTCATCACCGGCAGAGGGAACGGGCCGCCGCGAGCAATCTGGTAAGGCTTCACGGTAGGGCTGAGCCAGTTTTTGCCAAAGTCAAAGTGCGCCGCGCCACCGGTGTACAGCATGGTCATTGAAGCGGGAACTAATCCTGGCGTCTCCGACTGAGCATAGAAAACGTTGTTGCGGCAGTCAACTGTCTCTTCGATGGGCAATCCCTTCGACTCCACCATATTGGGGAGCCAGAAGCAAAAATTCCCGGCAGATCGTCTCGATCCAGCACTGTCGGCTTTCTGGATGAAAGTGTTCTGATAGGCGTATAGGGTTCCGCGTCGTGCTTGGGCATAGTCGCTGTCGCCGCCATACATCACGAATGCTTCACTGTCGGCTGGAGGGTTGTGGGCATAGATGTCGGCAGGAGGGTTATGGAGTACATTCCCGTAGAAGTACGTCTTCTTGTAGGTTGGAAGGTTCTCGATGTATCCCGAACCTCCTTGTGGCCCAACAAGCATCACAGCGACACCGTGCGGGGAACCGATGATCGAGTTGTAGCGAATGACTGTTCCAGCAGATCGATCCTTGATCCCACAACCGTGGCTGTCATCAATGAGTGGTCCGAACGTGTTGTTCTGAATCGTGATTCCATTCGCCTCAGAGTAGAGGTGGTGCTCGCTGTAGGTTCCTGGATTGCCGTTAAAGTTGAAAGTGTTGTGGTCGATGAGGATGTCTCGAGAATCCGCCGCGGCTCCGTACTTTGAATTGGCAAAGAAGCCGTTCCCGTTATGGTGAATTGAACAATTCTTCACCGTGAGCTGTCGAACTCGCTCACAGTAGATGCCACACGCAAATCGATCCCAATTGACGACCTTGCCGCTTGGATTGGTCATTGTGTTGCGCATGTTGAAATTGCGTATCTCTAGGTTTTCAATCGAGAGGTGGCTTGGTGCATCACCCCAACGGAAACCTTTAGCTGGAGAAATTATGATTCCGCCGTAGGGAAACAGGTAGGTGTAGTAACCCTGAGTCACCGAAGGTCCAGCAACGGCATTGCTTCCGTCGAGGGCAGCTTTTTCTCCAGTTCGAGGGTCGTTGACGCCTACGATTCGGATCGGCATTCGCTCGGTGCCGCTATTCATGAGTTGGAAAGACTCATGGTATCCGCCTGAGGTGGCGTGGACGTAAACGACATCACCGGGTTGGAGTGACTTGAACGGAACATCCGCGAGCCTCTTCATTGAGAAAGTTGGGCCAACGTGGAAAGACGTTGCCATTGCCGAGGAAGCGAGTGCTCCACCAACAACTATCATCGTGAGTTTTGTGTTCATGTGGTTATTTCCGAGCTGTTCGGAGATTCCAGTGTCGGATTTGTTCCGTTACAAGATCGTGGGTCAACTAGGTCCAAAACGGCGATACTGCAAAATTGAGAGGTGCCCCAAGACTCGACGTTGGAGCTTCGACTTTTTGGGCCATTTCGGCTTCGAATGAACGGCATTGACGCGCCCGCGCTGCGCTCTCGCTCTGCTCAAGCTGTGCTCGCGAATCTCGTGCTGGCGAATGGAAATGAGCAGGACCGCGAGTATCTCGCCCTCCAACTGTGGCCAGATAGTCAGCCAGATCAGGCCAATGGCAACTTGCGGCAGAACTTGCTTAGCCTAAGAAACGTGCTCGGCGAGCAGCAGCACAGGATCCGAACTCCTGACCGACGGCGGATTGCGTTTGATGTCAGTAACGCGGACATCGACGTGCTGACTTTTGATGAAGCGGCACGCCTGGGCGACGAAGCTAGCTGGTTAACCGCAGTCAGATCCTATTCGGGGCCGTTGCTTCCAGGTCTATCAAATGAGTGGATCGGGATTGAGCGGGAACATCGTCGTCGGCAGTTTGAATCCCTCCTTGAACAATTAGTGGTGAAGGAATCTGATGAAATTGCCGAGGGATTGGCCGTTGAACTCATGCGTCACGACCCGGTGAACGAGGTCGCCGTGCGAAGGTTGCTTGCAATCAAGGCCGGGCGCAAAGACGCAATCGGAATCCGGCGATTCTATGAAGAGTATCAGCGAACATTAAGGCGGCTCTACGGAACCGCTCCATCGGAACTCACGCAAATTGCGCGCAAAGAGGCGATGGAGAAATGTCGCGCATCTTCTGGTCGTCCCAAAAGAGCGTGGATACCTGCCTTCTTGAGCGAGTTTTACGGACGTGTTGACGAGCGAGCGCAGGTCATCGCAGCTGTCCAAAATCACCGATGCGTCGTCCTCGTAGGCGCGGCGGGCGTTGGAAAAACGCGCCTAGTGGCCAGTGCGATGAGTGTCGCCGTGAATGACGGAATCTGGATCACCGGAATTGATCCGCTGGGCTCGCTCGCATCC
This sequence comes from Fimbriimonadales bacterium, assembly GCA_038222255.1. Classification (GTDB taxonomy): domain Bacteria; phylum Armatimonadota; class Fimbriimonadia; order Fimbriimonadales; family Fimbriimonadaceae; genus Fimbriimonas. The sequence goes on from JBBRHU010000214.1 coordinate 3,196, forward strand.
CGCCTTGGCGTGAAGCCGGAGGCACTGTTCGAAGTGATTTCCGATCGTGCGGATGTCAGCCCTCAGGTGGTTGTAATCGATGGAGCCGATAGTTCCGCTCGCCTCCTCGTCGACCTTCTTTCTCCAATCTCACGCTTGAGTTTCATCATTTCTGCACGGGAATCCCTCGATATCGCCGGAGCTCATCATGTCCGGCTCGGCCCACTTATCGAGGCTGATGCCATTCAACTGTTGACTCGAAATGGTGGTTCCGAATCAACACCCTCGCGTGCAATTCACGAGCTTGTAGCGTACGTGGGCGGGCACCCGATCGCGATTGAGATGCTCACTCCACTCGTCGAGACCACCTCCGCAGAATCCGTTCTCAGCTCGATCAAACAAGTCGGACTCGCTTCTTTTGATACGACGTCGATCGTGCGCATTGCGCTTGAGGCATCCTGGGAATCACTCACCCCGAAACAATGCCGCCTTCTCATTGACGTGAGTTTGTTCACCGGAGCGTTCGATGCCGCGCTCGTTCGGCTGATCGGAGCGGACGACCAGGGGTTAAGCGGCTTGGTTGATAAGAGCTGGCTCCAATACAATAAACGCGCCCCGTATGCCCCCTATCGAATGTCCCCGCTCCTCCGCGAATATCTGCAAACTATCGAGAAGCCCGACCTTCGCTCATTGCCAGCTGCGGTTTCTGAGTGGATCGAGGGGCAGTCCCGCGAACTCAATGGACCTCGTGGAGAAGCAGCGGCAGCAGCCATCCACGCCGCGAGAGAAACGGCTGAAGTAGCGTTGGCAGTCGCGTTCGAGCAAAACGATGCCACCTCTGCCTTCAAAATGGTCGCCGTGCTCTGGCCGTTTTGGCTTTCAGTTGGAGACATCTGGCAAACCGATGAGTTGGTTGAAACTTGCCTCAAAATGTCTCCGCCGAGCGTCGAGCTCCACATCCGGGTTCTCAACGGGCAGGGATTCATTCGCCGTGCGAGCGGCTCCTCCAAGGCGGCGATCGAAATCCATCGTCGCGCGATTGAAATGTCGATTGGCATCAAGGACAAGGCCCTAGAGGCAGAATCTCGAGAACGACTCTTTCTCGCATTGAGCCAGACGTACGACTTTGAACATGCCCTAATAGAGGGTCGGAAGGCGCTTACACTCTTTCAAGAAGTGGGTGATCCCTGGTGGCAATCGTGCCTGCGGGCGGAAATCGCCACCGTTCAATTGGAACTTGGAGACCTTGAAGGAGCGCAAAGAAATCTGGAAGCTGCCGAGCACCTCGTTCGCCGCGTGGGAGATCGGAATCGACTAGGTTCGACGCTGCAATGTCGGTCGAAGCTGGAGGTGCGATTTGGAAAGATTGACGCAGCACGGCAAACTCTGAACGAGGCGGCCGAACTCTTTTCATCGTTTGGGTATCGACGAAATCTCCTAAACGTCTTTCTTGGCATGGGTGAGATTGAAGAACTGCATGGCGATTTCGTCGCCGCCGAAGAGCAGTATCGAGAAATGATCCAGCTCGCGAGTGACCTCGATTTTGAGGCCCTGGCCTTGAACGGTCACATTCGACTTGGACGGTTGCTTCTGCAGCTTAATCGCGACTCGGAAGCTGAAGATGAGTTTGCGACCACAAGAAGGTTGGCCGCCCACTCTGGTCAATGGCCACACGCGTTGAAGGCGATTGATGGCCTCGTCGAGTGTGCAAGTCGTGAAAATCTGACTGAGCGAAAGCAGCAACTTCTGACCGAAGCAACTGCGATTCGATCTCGCGAGCACCTGGCTTAGCGGTCCAGGGTCCCTCCAGCACAACCGACAAGTTAGGTTGAAGGTTGCGGTGGAAGCAAGTCGCCGCCTTCAATCTTGGGAAGCCAGGTTTCGGCGAAATCTCGTAGTCGGTCTGCAACAATGTCAGCCCCCGCTGTCTTAAACGCCTGCTCAAAATCTGTGGCAACAGCACCACCGACCGCAATCAAGAAGTTTCGCTTCTTCGTCCGCTCTTTGGCGAGCGATTCCACAACGGTTGTTGTGGCCCCGATGGATGCTTCGGCCCCGCAACTTAGCATTACAATCGCTGGTTTATGATTTGAAACGGCGTTGTGGAAGCTTCTGACGGGTGTGTTTGCGCCTAGAAATAGCACCTTCCAACCGCAGAGCCTCATGTAGTCGCCGATCATTCTAAGGCCGATGACGTGATAGCTGTCTGGCGCACAGCCGAGCACCGCAACTAAACCGTGCCGACGGAGTGGACCAGCAATTTGTGAGGCTCGGGCCATCATTCGCTCGGTGATTGCGCTTGCGAGGTGCTCTTGACCCTCGTCGATGGCCTCGACCTTGTACCAGATGCCGATCATTGTCATCGCGGGAGCCAGCAAGTCTTGATAGATATCGAGGAGTGGCATCTGTGCTCGGAACACGGTGTCGAGCACCTCTACGCAAACTTGTTCATCGCCCTGAACCGCCGCCTTCGCGTATTGCTTCGAAAGCGTGTCGAGGTCGAGTGATGTTTCCGGAGCCGTTTGGCGAGAGAAGACCGACATCAGTATTGATTCGATCTCAGGTGACCCTAGCCCATAAAAAACCTGCCGACCCACCTTGCGGGCGTTTACAATGCCGCGTGATCGCATTCTGGCGAGGTGGTTGGAAACGTTGGGTTGCTTTAAGCCGGTAAGTCGGACGAGCTCGTTGACGCTTCGGGGACCAGATCGAAGCTCGGAGAGTATTTGCCGACGGGAAGTTTCACTAAGTTCTTCGTAGATGTCGCCAACGTCTCTTGTCTGATTCATTACACCTTGTCAGCGGAAGTCAACACTTCGCACTGATAGATATAATGACGGATCGGCGAGAGGAATATTCAGCATAAAAGTAGAATATGGGTGGCAACGAAGCCACCTGCCGAAGATTTCGGCCAAAGAGGACCATGTCACTGACCACACCTAATCTCTCCAGTCGAATCGATGAAGATCTCTTTCTGAACCGCGTGCGCGAATTTGTAGCGAACGAGGTCCTGCCAAA
>JBBRHU010000215.1:0-6138 GCA_038222255.1 Fimbriimonadales bacterium
CTGGAGAATGGCAATCCAAACGAATCATCGCAAAGGCTGCAGCAACCGAGTTCCTCAAAGGCCGCAAGCAGGTTCGGCAGGCACAGTTCAGGACAACGGGCTACTCCGCGGTGTGGGTTGAGGACAACCGCGTCTGGTTTCGGCGCGAGGAGTTTGGAAACAGGGTGATGTCGCGTTTCGAACTGAACTTCCCACTGAATGAGGAGGCGAAGTACGGGGCGATTCTAAAGGAAGTCCAGCGCACCTACATCCCTGCACAAGACGCAGAGGTGCCCGAACGGATGAGGGCATTCGCTTCTGTAAGTAACCTCGAACAGTTGCTCGTGTTCAATGGAAACGAGATCTCGTGGGATTCCTGTGAGGAACTTATTCTCGTTGGCAAACCCATCGTCAAGCCGCTCGCAGAGATGCTTTCGAAGTCAAAAAGCTATCGTGAGAAAGAGGCGACCGGATCCTTTCCGAGCAACGCACTCTACATCCTTGCGCGCATCAATGAGCCCGAAGTTGGACCGATCCTGAAGTCGGTGGGCGATGATATGGGTTTCAGAGCCTGGACAATGCGTCGAAGCGGAAAGGAGCCAAACCTTGGCGTGCTGAGCAGGGAAGGGGAGTGCTATTCGAAGCCAGACAATCGCGGCAAACCGGTACGAGTGCTTCCTGTCGGCACTGTGCTTGAGTTCATCGAACGGGTGGTGAATCCGGATGTCGAAGGTCCCCGAGGCGGCGCTGCGGTGTTTGATAAGATCAAAATCCCTGCGACAAAGCAGATCGTCTACATCATGCGACCAGGAATGGGAGCAATTCGACTGTGCCGGTAAATGGATGTCGAATTTTAGTTCGACCAGGTGTCTAGTTAACGATGAAGTTCATGCTCCTTCTCCGCGGTGAGGATAAATTCCTCGCACTCTCCCTTTCCGAACAAGAAGCGGTGGTCTCGGCCTACCGTGACTGGTCACGCAAACTCGCCTCCGAGGGTCGCCTAACTGATGCCGATGCGCTCTCTAGCACAGGCGTGATGCTCACTTCCGAAAACGGCATCGTCACCGACGGCCCGTTTGTGGAAAGCAAGGACATGGCGGGGGGCTACTTCATTATTGAAGCTGACACCCTTGAGCACGCGGTGGAGATTTCGAAGGAATCCCCCTCATTTAGTTATGGCGGAACCATCGAACTCAGATTGACTGGGCACGGAGGTTAGGCCATCGAAGGCGTCGATTTTCGAAGAGAGTCCTCAAGGTTAACCGCAAGGCTCCTTCGTCGATTTGGCGCCGAACATTTCGACTCAGTTGAGGACGCAGTGCAAGACGCATTCCTCAACGCGTTCAAGACTTGGCCATACTCCGAGATGCCTGCTGATCCTGCGGCATGGCTCTATCGCGCGGCAACAAACCGCATGCTGAACATCCTTCGCCAGGATCGGCGGTCGTCGCTGGAACTTGACGCTGAGATGCTTCAGTTTCACGGGCAAGACGAGTCTGATGGTGAACTTCGGCTCCTTTTTCTCTCGTGTCATCCGGCGCTGACCGAGACTGAGCAAGTGATGCTCGTGATGCGAACGGTAGGTGGGCTGGGGGCCAAAGAGATTGCCAGGGCATTTATGATCTCAGATGCGGCAGCGAGTCAGAGACTCGTTCGGGTCAGAAAACGAGTCCAAGAGAGTGCGCAAGGATTTGAGTTACCTGAGGACTCTGCGTTGGTAGATCGTCGCGATGCCGTGCTCAAGGCCATCTATCTGATTTTTAACGAAGGTTATGCGCCGACGTTAGGATCGGGCATTCCTGATGTTGGGCTTTGCGAGACGGTGATCTCGATCCTGCAGCGCCTTTGCACGACAAGCGTGGGGGGAGTCCCAGAGACGCATGCCCTGCTAGCCCTCTGCTGCTTCCACCGTGCACGGGTGGAGGGAAGAGTGGACGGCGAAGGTTGCCTAGTCGATCTCGAACACCAGGATCGCAGTGAATGGAAGCGCGAATGGATGGCGGAAGGAATTCGCCAGCTCCCGCTCGCTGCCGGTGGAAGGAGGCTGACCGCCTATCACTTAGAAGCGGGAATTGCTGCGGAACATACGCTCGCACCATCTTTCGTCGAGACAAATTGGCGAGGGATCTACGATCAATACGACTCGCTTGGGCGACTCAGCCCGAGCATCCAAGTCGAAGTGAGTGCAAGCCTCGCGCTCGCCAAGGCATTTGGATTGGATCTTGGATATCAGAGGCTCATGCGGATTTCGGGCGCGGATGACCTGGTCCAGTATTGGGCGGCTCAAGGCTGGTTTGCTGAACGAATGGGTCGTGATGCGCAGCCTGCATACATGCGCGCCCTAAACCTGACAACAAATGAGGCCGAGCGTCAATTCTTCGGCAAGAAAGTGAGCTAACTGGGTGGCGCCTGTGACCCACACTGCTGCCACGATCGATTTGCTCCTGACAGTCGACCATCGGATTTGCTATGCAGAACCACGGAGGGTTCAGGGTCGGAGCACGATCGCTTCAGGTTTTATGGCGGTCTGGCCTTTGAACTGGTTCATGACGGAGCAGGAATATGGGAAGTGGATAGCCGGTTTCTCCCCGCAATAGACTTGGAACAGAGGAAAAGCCCAGAGCATCGGAGAGCTGATGACGGTATTGAACTCCCTCTCTCTGGTGGCCAAGGTGCGTGTCGAGAAGATCGAAGAAGATCCGATCTAGCTTCAGACTTTGATGACCAGTTTAGGTATTTCTGTTGGCGTGCGGAATGTGGTCGCGACGTGCTTTTCTGGCCCAGTCCGCGATCATTGCTAAAAATTAGTGGGTATTCTTGTTAATTCCTGCTCATGTGCCTCCTGCCACCCTCATGTCCCGTACATGGTGTGTTCAGGGCCAGCAGGAAATGGTGATCATGGCAGACGTCAGCCTGTTTGATAAGATTAAGATCGGAATTGCAAGTTCAACTGATATTCTCAGTTGGTCTCACGGAGAGGTCAAGAAGCCGGAGACGATCAATTACCGAACGTTTAAGCCGGAACGCGACGGACTCTTCTGTGAGAAGATTTTCGGACCCGTCAAGGACTGGGAGTGCGCCTGCGGCCGCTACAAGAAAATTAAGTACAAGGGAATCGTGTGCGAGCGCTGTGGCGTCGAAGTTACACGATCCAAGGTTCGCCGAGAGCGGATGGGCCACGTTGAGCTCGCTGCCCCGGTATGCCACATTTGGTATCTCAAGGGCGTCCCTTCGCCCCTCTCTCTGATTCTCGACATCTCCCCGAGGCTCCTAGAGAAAGTGGTCTACTTTGCCAGCTTCATCATCATTGATATTGATGCTGAGCAAATTCAGGTTGAGCTTCCTGAGGTCCGTAAGGCAGTTGAATCCGAAAAGGTTCACCTGCAAGAACAGATGCGAGAGCTGGAGGAAGATTCCTTCCGCCGCTTCGCGGATGACCTTAACAACAACCGTGAAGAGTACGACGAGATGTACGCTCGAGAGCGAGCGAAGCTTGTCAACGACCGAATTAAGGCTGAATACCGCGACGCTGATGACCGGTTGAAGGACCTGGACATCGCGGTCGATATTCTTGGCAAGCTCGAGAAGAACCAGCTCATTGACGAGGACAAGTATCGTGCGGTTTCTAAGCTACTCGATAGCGTTGGCAACCGTCTGAATAAGGATCTTCGAAGGCTCGTTCGCGCCAACATTGGTGCCGACGCAATCAAGGAGCTCCTCGGTCGAGTCGACCTCGAACTCAAGGCTCGAGAATTGCGGCAAGAGATTGTTCTCACGACAAGCCAAAAGCGAGCTCGAGCGATCAAGCGACTTGAAGTTGTCGAAGCGTTGATCAGCAGTAAGAGCCGGCCTGAATGGATGATCCTGGACGTCGTTCCAGTCATCTCGCCAGAGCTTCGACCCATGGTCCAGCTCGACGGTGGTCGTTTTGCAACTTCTGACCTTAACGATCTCTACCGACGAATTATCAACCGTAACAACCGGTTGAAGAAGATCATCGAGATTCACGCGCCGGAATCGATCATCAACCACGAAAAGCGACTTCTACAAGAAGCCGTCGACGCGCTGATCGATAACAGCCGACGAGCTCGACCGGTCGTGGGTTCAAACGCTCGCCCGCTCAAGTCGCTTAGCGACATGTTGAAGGGTAAGGAAGGTCGTTTCCGAAAGAACCTCCTTGGTAAGCGTGTTGACTACTCCGGACGATCCGTTATCGTCGTTGGCCCGCACCTTAAGCTTCACCAAGCAGGTCTTCCGAAGGAAATGGCGCTTGAGCTTTTCAAGCCATTCGTCATGAAGACTCTTGTCGAGCGACGCATCACGCAGAACATTAAGACTGCGAAGCGAATGATCGACCGAATGCACCCAGCGGTGTGGGACGGACTTGAAGAAGTCATTAAGGAGCATCCAATTCTCCTTAACCGAGCTCCGACGCTCCACCGACTTGGTATCCAAGCGTTCGAGCCAATCCTCGTGGATGGCAAGGCGATCCAAGTTCACCCGCTTGTCTGTAACATGTACAACGCAGACTTTGACGGTGACCAGATGGCTGTTCATATTCCGCTCAGCATCCAGGCACAAGCTGAAGCTCGTGTCTTGATGTTGTCGACGCAGAACTTGTTCTCGCCGTCGGACGGTAAGCCAACCTGCGCGCCTGTTCAGGACATCATTCTTGGCAACTACGCCTTGACCTTTGTTGACGTCGCTGCACGCGACGCCTTCCTTGAGGTTGATGCGATGCACCTTGTGAATCCGGAGCAGAATCCGCCGAACAAGGTCTACTCGAGCCCTGATGAAGTCATTGCAGCACTTGAAACTCCGGTAGTCGAGCAGAAGATTCCGATCAACACTCCGGTGAAGGTTCGAATCATTCGCCCGGTTGTCCGACCGCAGGAAGAAATCGCTTTCCGCGATGCTGTCACCGGGCAGGAGTACACCAAGATTGCAAGCAAGAACGACGAGGGCGAGGACTTCGATGAACTCGTGCCGCTTGAGCTAGAGTACGAGACGGTCATCCGAAACGTAACTCCAGGTCAGCTTGTCTTCAACACCATCCTGCCTTATCCTCTTCGCAACGCTGATGAGTATCTCAAGGCCGAGCTAGGTAAGAAGCAGCTTGCAGAATTGATTCTTGACTGCCATCGCCGCTCTGGCGTCGGCGCGACCATTCGGTTGCTCGACGACATGAAGGATATGGGCTTCCGATGGGCGACCCGCTACGGCCTTACCGTTGCGATCACCGACATGGACCCGCCTGCAAAGCGCGAAGAGATCATCAAGACGGCAGACGACCGATCGAACAAGGTCCTTCAGCAGTTCCGACGAGGTCTCCTTGCATTTAACGAAATGCAGCAGAGCCTTACGAAGCTGTGGACGGAAACCTACGACGAAATCGGTAAAGAAATCGTTGCTGGTCTCCACCAGTTGAACCCTCTCGCAATCATCACCACCTCAGGTGCTCGTGGTTCGCTTAAGCAGCTCTCGCAGCTTGCTGGAATGCGCGGACTCATGTTTAACCAGTTCAACGAAGTTATCTACGAGTTGCCGGTTAAGAGCTCGTTCCACCAGGGACTGGGGATGCTTGAATACTTCGTTACCACGCACGGTGCACGTAAGGGTCTTGCCGACACCGCTCTCCGAACCGCTGACGCAGGCTACTTGACGCGACGTCTCTGCGACGTTGCTCAGGATGTCATCGTCAAGGCGACCGACTGCGGCACGAACGACGGAATCTTGGTCCACCGAATCGTGGATGAAGGCGAAGCGATCGAGCCGATCAGCGACCGAATTGTTGGCCGTGTTGCTCTCTGCGTCATCACTCACCCCGAAACGGGCGAGCCGCTGGCTCAATACCAAGAGATCATCAACCGCGACTTCTCGAAGCGCATCAATGAGATTGAGAAGGGCTACTTTGTAGCACTGAACGCCGCACCGACCGAAGATGAAAAGCAGGTCGTCATGACTCAGTATCAGAATCTTGGATTCGATATTGACGAGCATGGAATGCTGAGCGTTCGCATCCGAAGCCCATTGACCTGCGAACTCGAACTCGGTATCTGCTCGCGATGCTATGGCATGGACCACTCGACGAATAAGCTCGTCGAAGTTGGGCTCTCTGTCGGAATTATCGCCGCGCAGTCAATCGGTGAACCCGGAACT
>JBBRHU010000216.1:0-6128 GCA_038222255.1 Fimbriimonadales bacterium
ATCTCTGGAAAGGGTGGAACGATCTACGAGGTGATGGCGGCGATGACCGGTGCCTTTATCGCTGCTTTAGCGTGTGCGGCAGGTGCATCCCGAAAGCCAGAATTGGCGTAAGCTAAAGGTATGTATGTCTTAGCTGCGGCAATGTGCCTTGCTTTTCCTAGGCAGGGGACTATTCCCATTCCAGACTTGAAAATATCGATGCAAGTCAGGGCGACGCTAGCGTCCCAAGTTCTGAAGTCACTCGCAGAACAGACGAAGCTGAAGTTTGAAACTACGCCCCAAACTGAAAATGAAGTCTTGCTGATTTCTGCCACCGACGTCCCGCTCTCAGACCTGATGGCGCAGATTGCCACCGCAACTACCGCGGACTGGAAGCAAATTGACGGCGGATTTCGACTGTCTGCGAACAATAGCGCAAGGCAGCAAGAAGGCAATCGAGAGGCACAAGAACGAGCGAAAACTTTTCAAAAGATGATCGCAAAGCGACTCGACCAGCTGAAGAAGCAGGAAGAGGCGATGGCAAAGATCACGAAGACCGGTAAGTCCAGCAAGGCTGACGAACAAGCGATCGCGATGGGGATGGGAATGGGGATGGGCGGAGGTTCTACCGACGCGACAGTAACGAAGCTGCTACAGGGCATCAATCCCTCAGTTTTGGCAACTGTTGAAGCGGGCGACCGCCTGGTGTTTTCCACCAACCCAACGAGCATGCAAAGGTCGCTCGGCTCAAACGCAATATCGCTGATCAACAGCCTGATCGTTGAGCATAACAAGACCATTTCTTCTCGACAGGTCGCTTCCGACGAAGCCATGCGCGATCCGGAAATGGATAAGTTGCCCGACTTTATGAAGAGTCGAATGAACAAGGGCAACAAGAAGATTGGCGCTGTTCAAAAGGCACTACTTACTTTCTCGAAGAACAGTTTGATCGACTTTCTGAGCGCCGAACTCACCCTCTACGATGACCAGGGCAAGGTCGCCTACGAGGCACAAGCAATGCTCGGTGGACAGTTCATGGATGCGATGGAACAGAGCATTGGAGCCGACGGCAAGCCCAAGCCAAAGCCAGTCCAGACCACTAAAGGCACACCGGTCGAATATTCTGCCGATTCCAAGGAGATGGCTTCTCAATCGAGAATGACCGACATGATGGGCGGACAGAAACTTTCGAAGGAGATCCTTGCGAAGATCTCCCAGCCCGCGGTGTACGATCCCCTCTCATTCGCCATAACCGACGAAATGTTCGCCGTGGCCAAGCTCCAGCATAAGCCCCTCGTCGCCAACCTGACAGATGATTTGTTGAGCTTGACGAACATGATGGGTTTCGCAGACGGAGAGCTTCCCAACATGAACAATGGAGAGAAGGCAACGCTCACCGCAGAGAAAGTGTGGGAGAAGCTAAAGGCTGGAAAGACCATGCAAGTCCTGAAAGAGGATAGCTGGCTCGTTCTAAAGCCTGCCAAGCCGTTCCAAAATCGCAAGTATCGAGTTGACCGAAAAGCACTCCAAACTTTGGTTCTATCGAGCCGAGCGAAGGGTGCACCTTCATTGGACGACCTTGCCGCATTTGCGCAGAAGGTTGAATCTCCTAATGAGTCGGGATTAGCCCAGCTTTATCTAGCCCTCTACATCCCTGGTTCGCTCACACAATCGATGGCTGGCCTTACCGATTGGGATCTGGTTCGGTTCTACGGTTCGCTGGATTTTGGGATGCGAACCATGCTTGCTAACGGCGGCCGGATGACCTTGGGTGCGATGACGCAATCTCAGGCAAATTCCTTGACCAAGATCGTCTATGGCAAGAAGGGAGCGCTTGACGTCCTTCGCCCCGGCCAAAAGCCCAAAGAAAAGATGCCATCGTTCATGAGCTTCATGGGCAGTGACACGATCGACTACCTTGACGAGCCGACCGAGGCGATGCCGGTCGGAATCCCACGTGATGGTTGGGTAGAGCTGAAGCTGAATCGAGATCCGATCATGGCACCACAGCCGGTGGATGACAAGCTATTGTCTCCGATGCTTGGCGTCCTCGGCCCGGATGAGCTTTCGATGTTCCGGATGTTGAAGGAAGACAAGAACATGCAGCAGTTTGCTGGCCAACTCCCGACGTTCGACAAGATGAAGCTCGGAGAGCGAACTGTTCTGACGTTCAAGTTCCAGTTTACGCAAGCACTCTCGCACTCAGGATCGCTAAACGACAACCAATTCCCGAACGGCGGAAGGATTGTTTCGATGGGCGCACTGCCGGATGACTTGCAGAAGAAGCTGGACGATCACTACAACATCTTCAAGAAATCACCGCTTGGCGCGATGATGGGCATGGCTGGTGGAATGGGGCGACAGCAGGCACCACCGCCCTAGGCCAGCGACTACACTCAACGTCAATTTCAGCTCAACTTTGAACCATTCGAAGGGGTGGCACCGTCGCCCCTTGGGAAGGCCGATTGAGCTGGCAGTACAACCCGCTGAATCCCCCGACGGACCCACCGACGGGGACCTGATTCAGTACAATATGCATGCCCGTAGGTGGAAAGAAACCCTTGAAAACAACCCGATTCGACCCTCTCGCATACATTGAAAATTCTTTCCTCGACACGCAGCGAGAGAAGGAAATCACGCAAAAAGCTAGTGGAGATGAATCCAGTCCGAAGCGCCGATTCCGCAAGACGGAGATGAGCGCACCACGTCCACGACGTGCTCGGATTAGCGCGGAAGCGCAGCCGGCCATTGACCCTGAGCTTCAGACGGTCTGGCAGGCTCTCCCCAAGAACGTTGAGTTCTTGATCCAGTTTTACGACGACACAGTTACCGCAAATTACTACCGAGGTGAGTTCAAGGAGACTCGACAGGAGCTGATCAAACGACTGCTCGATCCCGAACTCTCGCTCGAAGAAACAAGCCGACTGCTCGGAGTTTGTCCTGCCACCGTTCGTCGCTACACGAATCGAGGCTGGCTGAAACACCACCGAACTCAGGGTGGTCAGCGGCGATTTAGATTGAGCAATATTGCCGAGTTCGTGAATGAGCACGGACGATTCCCCGAGGAATAACGATGGAGCAGAGGGCGTTGCGAGTTGCGGTTTTTACCGATAGCGCCCTCCCCATCCTGAACGGCGTTAGCGTTAGCGTGGACGCGCTTTGCACAGAGCTCAGGCGACAAGGCCACTCCGTCCACCTGTTCACCGTGCAGGTGTCAGGATATTCTGACAGCGACCCAAATACTTTCCGCTTTTGGGGGCTAGAGACTCCCCTATCGCGCGGATATCCTGCGGCTATTCCGCCGTTCTACCGAATGCTTCCGCACTTCCGAAAGCAGCGGTTCGACATCATCCACACTCACAGTCCGATGATGCTCGGAATGGTCGGGCTCCGATGGGCAGAATCGCACGACATCCCGATCGTTTCGACCTATCACACGCTCTACGACCGATACGCGCACTACTTCCCGGTGCTGCCTCGACGCTACGTCCGCTTCAAAGTCGCGAAGCACACCAACTTCTACTACAACCACGTTGATCACGTGATTACGCCGAGTGAGATCGCCGCAAAGTGGCTCCGTCGACACAGTGTCAATACCCCTGTCAGTGTCATCCCAACTGGCAGCGTTGGGATTCAAATGTTTGATCGCGCTGACCTAAGGCGAAGGCTAGGCATTGCCCCCGAGAGCAGAGTGCTGCTCTACGTTGGCCGGTTGGCAAGAGAGAAGAACCTTGAGGCCCTGCTCGACGCCGCGCGCGTCATGTTCGCTCACGATCCTTCGCTTCGCCTCTGGCTCGTCGGCGATGGCCCGTTCAGAGAAGACTGTGTCGCGATGGTCCGCGCGAAAGGCATGGGCGATCGGGTGAAGTTTGTGGGATTCGTCCCGCGAGAACAGGTGGACCAATACTATGCCGCCGCCGACCTCTTTCTATTTACGTCGATCACAGAGACCCAAGGGCTGGTTGTTCAAGAGGCGATGAGCTATGGCTTACCAGCGGTCGCAGTTGTTGGGGGAGGGGCAAGTGCGGCGATTGTCCATGGGCAGAATGGGTTCATCGCAAAGAACGATCCTTTGTCCGTTGCGGAGTTAGCCGAGAAGATCCTTGGCGACGACAGCATTTACAGCGACTTTTCAAACCAGGCAAGGAGAACTGGTTCAGCCTTCTCTGTTAAGGACATGACGGATCAGGTCGTTGCGGTGTATCGTAGGGTCTTGGAAGAATCTAGAATGACGCTCGAAGTGGAGCAGAGTCTTGCGGAGGTTTAATCCGCTTGCCGTATTTATTGGCATCCTCATTGGGTTAGCGGTCCTTCGCCTCGCAATCGGCTGGATAACCATTCCGGAGTCTTTGCTGAAGTTTGCAAACACGGTGTCGGGATTGCTCTTTCTGGGTGGGCCCCTGCTCGGTCTCGTCTATGGTGCAAAGGCGAAGTGGACGTTTCCGCTTTCCTTCGCCTGCTTCTTCATCGGACTCGTCATTCAAGTCGCTTCCATTTTCGCGTTACGAAGTCTTGGTCCGGGGTCGGGGGCACTTGGCGGGCTTCTGAATGCCGTCGCACAAGTTGGGCTCCCGCTCTGGTGCTCCGGGCTTGGGGCGATGATTGCCACTGGCGTCAAGGATCGAAACATCCTTATCCCTATCTCAATCTTCCTGATCGGATTTGACATCTTTCTCGTGCTTAGCCCGCAAGGATTCGTAAAGCAACAGTTAGAGCGATCTCCGCAAATGTTTCAGTCGATGGCAGGTCAAATTCCCGCGTTCACGGCTGGCCCTGCCAAGGGCCACATTGAGCCAGGTGCTTATGTCGGGCCCGCAGACTTTGTATTTCTGGCGATGTTCATGATCGCGTTGTATCGATTTGACCTTAGAGCGAAGGAGACAGCACGGCTCATCATCCCGGTTTTGCTCGTTTACATGCTTGTAGTCGTGGGCTGGAACTTGCCACTGCCTGCACTAGTGCCAATCGGCGCTTGTGTACTGATTGCAAACGGGCGAGAGTTTAGTCTGACCAAAGACGAAAAGCAGTCCACCATTGGCCTCCTTGTGGTCGTTGCGCTCCTTTTGGGATGGACGTGGTGGAGCGGCCTTAACCAGCGACGTCACGGGAAAGCACGGCCTGACGTGCCTTTGAAGTCGACGCTTTCCCCAGCACCTCCAGAATCGCCCTCGAGGCCTGAGCTAGGGCCTTGAGGTCGACGCCGGTCGCCAGCCCTTGCCTTTCGGCGAAGTAGACAAGATCTTCGGTGGCGAGGTTCCCCGCGGCTCCCGGAGCATATGGGCAACCACCAAGACCAGCCGCGCTCGAATCGAACGCCCGAAAGCCTGCTTCAAGAGCAACCTCGACATTCGATAGGGCCGTCCCGTAGGTGTCGTGGAAATGCCAGACAAGCTTTTCCTGGATCCTAGGCGAACATCCTTCTCGAAGCGCTGCGATCAGTGATCGCACGTCGTTGGGTGTTGCGACCCCTACCGTCTCCCCTAGACTGATTTCATCCACGCCAAGCGACCACAACCGATTCACAATGGTCACGACTGACAGCGGGTCGATTCGCCCGGCGTAAGGGCACTCCACGACCGTGCTCACATAGCCCCGAATGAACGTTCCACCGGCCGCTCGGAAATTTGAAACCACCCCCCCGAAAGCCTCGATCGACTGATCAATCGTCATGTTGATGTTCTTCAACGTGAAGGCTTCGCTGGCGGCAGTGAAGACCGCAATCCGATCTACACCAACACTGAGAGCACGTTCCAGTCCCTTCGCGTTTGGGACGAGTGCCGAGAAGCTCCCTTCGGCTGGAAGCTGAGGCCATAGCTCGGCAGCATCCCCCATCTGTGGAACCCACTTTGGCGAGACAAAGCTCGCAACCTCAATCTCTTGGAGGCCAGAAGCTAACAGGCACTGGATGAAGGCGAGCTTGGTCTCGGTCGGTATGACCGTCTTTTCGTTTTGTAGCCCATCTCGCGGCCCGACTTCGACAATACGCAGTGCGTCCATCTGTTACTCTTTCGGACGATCAATCACTAAGATTCGGCCCTGAATGTATTCGCTTTGCTCACTCAAGCCCATCGCACGGAATTCGAATCCGAGCGCATTATCCACAAAGGTGTGAATCGCCCGCTTATCGCGAACGAAGTATTGACCCCAAA
>JBBRHU010000217.1:0-6118 GCA_038222255.1 Fimbriimonadales bacterium
TGGAGAACTTCTACGGAGCGGCCGCAATCTACGCTCTCGTAGCCGCGATCAGCTATTTGTGCGTCAGCCTTGCGTTTGCGGACCAGCTGAAACTCATCGGCGACGGCATCTTGCTCGGTGGACTGGTTGTCCTAATCTGCAGCGTCTATTCTGCGGTTTCAAGAGGGCAGAAGGTGGCCAGGTTCGTGGTGACCCTCCTCTGCCTCATCGTCGCTCTCGTGCTAGGCTACGTCAAATTCATTAGGTAGCCGAATGGTTAGCGCCGAGTTGGCTGAGTTGTACTGAAACCGCGTCTGGCTACACTCCTCGGGGCCTCGGCGAGCCATACTGCCCGGTTTAGGATGTTCTTGTCTTGGGTATCAAGTTCGTCCCAGTCCATCTTTTCGCACAACTCGCTCATTCGCTTTGCTTCGCCCGTGAGCTTCTTTGCCGGTGGGTTGAGTTCGTCGAGCGGGATGTTGTTTTTCAGCGCAGTGAATGTGCCGAGGTCAGGAGTTGACCCGAAACATCCGTTCATCGGTTTCGCAGTGCGGTCAAAGCGAGTCATCGGCGGAACTCCTAAGACGTGCCCGATTGTCGAAGCAATTGACGCGTGGGTATATAAGTCACTGATAGTCGCACCCTTCCGTGAGTAGGGTGAGATCACGAAGGCGATCGACCTGTGGCCGTCAACGTGGTCATATCCAAGTTGGCTGTCGTCTTGCGCGACGATGATGAGGGTCTTCTGCCAAAATTTCGACTTGGTGATCCCCTCGACAATTCGTCCCAGGGCAAGGTCGTTATCTGCTACCGCAGCTCGTGGGGTCGGGAAGTTCGCTCGGGTGCCACCTGTGTGATCGTTGGGAAGCAACATCATCGTGAGTTGCGGCATCTTGCCATCACTTTCCCAGCCCTTGAGCTCTGAAAGGAAGACATCGGCACGATACTGGTCGCTCACGATCGCAGGGAACCCGATGTAGTTGGGAACAAGATGTTCTCGTAGCGCAGCCTGCGAGGTGACGGCCTTGATCGTGACCTCTCCTTTGCCGCTCTTGTAGTCTTCCCATGCCCTCGGCCAACTCGGTGCCTTGCCGGTCTTCGTGTCGATCACCTGCGGCTGGTCGACGAACTCCCCGAACACTCGCACTGACTTTTTCGCGGCCTTCGCCTGCGTCCAAAGAAATCCGCTAGGCGAGAAGGCTAGAGGGTCTCCACCGTCGTAGGGATAGCTTCGAGTGTTTGCAGAGTAGTTTTGCTCTGTGTAACCGTTTGCCACCGAGGACGCCACCCACTGGTGACCGTCTGCTGAGTTGGTTCCGGAGATATAGAAGTTGTCGAGAACGCCAAACTGCCGGGCGAGCGCGTGGTGGTTCGGCGTGACAGTTTCAGGAAATGTGCACAACGAAGGATCGCCATTGGCTCCTTCAAAATCGCCCATCGCGATGTCGTACGTCATGTTTTCCTTGATGATGTAGACGACGTAATCAAACTTGCTAGGCTCTCCTACTCGCTCGGGTATGGGTAGGGCGGGCACGTCCGCGCGAGGTTCTGGCGTCTTTGTCCAAGAATTATTGATGGCTACACGAGCTGTCATCGCGGGCAGATCTTTAAGGGACGAAAGGGGAATGGACTGGTAGACACCCACCGAGTCGTGGACTCCAAAACCGGTGGTCTTCGAACTCGGTCGAGAACCAATCCCTTTCGCACAACCGACGACGAGATTGTCGCCAAGGCAGCGTATCGAGATTGGATACCAGGCGGTAGGAACATATCCTAGAACCTTGCCATCTTCGATGACGGCGATTGCATTTGCTCCGCCAAGAGAGACGTAGAGTCGCTTCCCATCGGGTGAAAGTGCGACATCAGTTGGAATTTGTCCGAACCCAGGGTCCTCAGCGGGGGTTATCGAAATCTTCTTCGCAACACGCTGGTCGTTCAAATCTACAATCGAAACACTCTCTTCGTCAGAGTTTGCGACGTAAAGCTGAACACCATCCTTGGAAAAGGCCATTCCTGAAGGTTGACGACCAACCTGCAAGGTCTTTGGCTCCGCCCCCGATCCGGTCAAGGCGATGATCGAGATCGTGCCAGAAAGTCCTGCGTCCGTTCGTGGGTCAACCTGGACTTCGGTGTTGGCTGACTTTGCGTGCGCAACTCCGGTGCCTTCGAATTTTCCTCTTGACTCTGGGTCGCCCTGCTCGGGTGCTGGTTTTACGATGACCCCTCCACGGTTGGCCGAGACAAGTGTTCGCCCATCGGGCGAGATCGCAAGGTGATAAGGACAGGCATCGACCGCCCAGGTGGTGAGAACGATCCCCTCAGGAGATAGCGCGACCACCTGGTTTTTGATGCTAAGCGCAACGTAAATCGTGCCATTGCTTGCGACGGCTAGCCCTGTCGTTCCTGGATTCGCGCGAACAGTTGCCGGCACGACCGCGAGCTCCGTTAACTTCGCAAGCTTGCCACCAGACCATGAGTAGGAAGCGATTTTTCCTGTCGCGAGGGTCGCGTAGACTTTGCGGCCATCGGGTGACCACGCAATGCCGAGTGCTCCGGCAGAGTGGGCGATTTCGGCGATAATGTTCCCGTTTGGCTCAGCGACATAAACCCGGCGATGAGCGAGCAATGCGACTAGCTTGCCATCCGGCGAAACCGCCATGTCCTTCGGTCGTTGGCCCTGCAGCGTCTTTGTGACGCCGAGGAGTTCAACGTGTTGCAAGCTCGAAACGAGGTAGCGGCCGTCATCTTGTTTTCCAAGCTTGACCACAGCGACCGAGGAGAAACCAAGGATCGCGGCAATGCCAATCCACGGGAACCACTTCTTCATGACCCTAGTCTAGTCCAGCGAACCAGATTCGGCAACGCGTGCCATCACGATCTTCGCGATTCGAGAGTTGAATCTCTCCACCTCGCGCGTTGATAATCTTTCGAGAAATCGCCAGGCCCAGCCCCACGCCCTCTTGCATGGGCGCGGATTGGGCAAATCTCTCAAAGGCGTGGGGAAGGAACTCTGGTGGAATCCCGGGTCCACTGTCCAGAATAATGAGTTCACATCCACCCTCGGTGAGCCGAGAAGTAATTTCAATGTTCGCTCCTTGAGGGCTAAATCGAAGCGCATTCTCCAGCACGTTGTTGAGAACAACGGCGAGTTCAATCGGGAGTATTCGCGCTGAACATTCTTCGAGCCGGGAGTG
This sequence comes from Fimbriimonadales bacterium, assembly GCA_038222255.1. GTDB lineage: Bacteria > Armatimonadota > Fimbriimonadia > Fimbriimonadales > Fimbriimonadaceae > Fimbriimonas. The sequence continues at coordinate 3,174 of JBBRHU010000217.1, forward strand.
CAACGTGATTGCGCGAAGCTGCGCATTTCGCGCAATTCGATCGAGCGCTAGCTCAACCAGCGGGACTAGGTCGACTGGCTCGGCATCCGGCATCGGCCCTTTTGAAGTGATTAACAGATAGTTAGCAAGGCCCGTCAACCGTTCGACTTGCATGAGCATCCCGCGGTGAGATTCGATGTACTCCTCGGGCGATCGACTGCGGAGCAGGGTGGTTTCGATTTGGGCGCGCAACACGGCGAGGGGAGTCCTGAGCTCGTGCGAGGCATCTTGAATAAACCGCTCCTCAGCTCGGGCACTCCGGTCCAGCTTTCTGAGCATATCATTGAGGTTCTCGACGAGAAATTCAAACTCAGCATGGTCGGAAACTGAAAGCGAGCGTTCTCCTCCCGAAGACTCCAGTTTTCGCACTTGAGCCACGATCTCGTTGATCGGGCGGAACACGGACCGAGTTGCGAGCCAGGTCAAGACGCCGGCAGCGAGACTAAACGGAATCAGCAAGAGGGCTAGGATGAGGGCGAGCTGCTTGATCGTAGAATCGGCCTCCAGCCAGCTTTTGGCGAGAATGACTCTGTCTGACCCAACAGTCGTGCCCAGCCAGACGAGATCATCCCGCTTGTTAAACTCAATTTCGTTTGGGGCGTTCAATTTTCCGGATCGAGAGATCAACGCTCCCGTGCTCGAATATCGGGTGATTGTCATCCCGGGATGATCTTCGCGAAGCTCATCAAAGTCGATGTTGGAAAGACCTTCACGTTGAACGAGTGAAGCAGTTTCTGCAAGTTCTCGGTGCAAAATCTCAAGGCGATCTTGGCGCGTCCAAAAGACAATGCCACCAAAGGCAAGTGCCAACAGTGCCATCGTGACTCCCGCAACTAAGGTCGCGAGGCGGAGGCTATGACTCCGGCGCAGTCCGGCTAAGAACATATCCGTGCCCCCTCACCGTATGGATCACGCGAGGCTCGCCCTGGGCCTCAAGTTTGGTTCGAAGATATCGGATGTACACCTCGACGAGGTTGTCGTCGCGGTACCCAGCATCATCCCAGATCTCGCGAAGCAAGCTGTCTTTCGAAATGACTCGTTCTGCGCTCCGAGCGAGCATTTCAAGCACGACGAACTCAGTTGTGGTCAAGTTAACTTTTCGTTCACCCCTCCAGACCAGCCGCTTTCGCGAGTCGATCTTCAGGTCAGCGTAGTCCAATTGATCGGCGGTGAGTCGACTCCGCCTGAGCGCGGCGTCAACTCGTGCGAGCAACTCTGCGAGGACAAACGGCTTTGAGATGTAGTCGTCTCCGCCAATCTTCAGTCCCTCCACCTGAGACTCCGTCGAATCTTTTGCCGATAGGAAGATGACAGGTGTATTGACGGCCGCTGTGCGAAGGGCAGCGACCATTTGGAACCCGTTTTCGAACGGCATCATGACATCGGCGAGAATGAGATCGTGGCCGTCGAATTTCGCGCGACCCTCGCGGCCGTTTCCTGCGAGCGTGACGTCATAGCCCGACTCCTCTAAAGATTGTTGGAGAAGTTTGGCGAGCTCAATCTCATCTTCGACAATCAGGATTTTCATTCACTTCGAGCTTATCCTTTCTCGTGAGCAGATGGCGGATGGCATCCTGAGAAGGTTTTAAACTGGGTTTCACGCGTTCGTCTTGTAATATCGCTTAGCATGGGGGCTCAGTAAATTTTTTGATCGGATTCTTTGGAGTCATTCTCACTGGTCTGATCGCGCAGGGAAGCCCCGTTACGCCAGAAGAAGCGATCCGCACGGCATTTCTCAAGCGACCAGCCGTCGCCGCTGCCAGGCTAAATGTTCAATCGGCGGTAAGTGGACGAGACGTTGGCGCCTATCCCCCCATCAGATTAGAGACCGGTTTTGCAACTCGACCGGATGTCGGCGGGGGCGAAGACCTTTCGCTCTTTGTCCCTCTCGACTTCTTCGGAAGGGCAAGAGCGGTGAGACGGCAAGGGGCTGCAGATGTCGCTCAATCAGAATCGAAGCTCCGACAAACCCTGCTCGAAGTGCAGTCAGAAACCCTGCAAGCGTACATCGGGCTTGCGAGCGCCCAGAGGTTGGTCGTGACTGCTCAGGAGAGTTTGGCGGTTGCAGAAAACCTCAAGACAGTGACGGACGCTCTCGTCCAAGCTCGCAAACTCCCGGACATCCAGCGGATTCGAGCCAATTTCGAGCTCAAGCGAACTCAACAAATAGTGGTTGATCGCCAAGCGGCCGCGCTAGCGTCTGCGACTCGGCTGCAGGCGGTGACTGGCGCAGAACAACCGATGACCGGATCGGTCGATTTAGCATCGATCACGGCCTCGATGATCAAGCAGGTTGACCTTCGCGATACTCGCCCTGACATATCCTTGATAATGGCGGAGAAACGCCGGGCAGAGGCAGATATCTTCGCCAGCAAACAGCTTAGACTGCCCACGGTCGAGGCTCAGCTTCGACGTAGCATGTGGTCAACGGGCATCGAACAGTTTGGGGCGAGGCTGCAACTTTCCGTTCCGATCTGGGACAACGGTTCAGCGCTTGCGACCGGACGCGCTGCCGGGTTCCGCCGAGACGAAGCTGCGAAACGGATGGAAGACCTTACGATGCGGGCGGTGCGTGAGCGGGAAGCAGCTCAGATCGAATTCGAAGCCGCAAGGTCTTCGATGAACTCGTATGTTGGGCTCGTAGGCGAAATATCCGAAGTGATGAACAAAACGCAGCGGGGCTTCGAGCTGGGTGCAGCGACACTCATCGAAGTGCTTGAGGCGCGGCGAACTCTTTCCGAAACTCTAGAACTATCTGTCGCGGCTCAGCAGCGCTTTGACCTTGCCGTCGAAGCGATTCTCCGTATTCAAGGGCAACTCCTCGTCGAGCTCGAAAAATGAAGCATTCAAGTCTGATTTGTATCCTCGTCGGCCTGCTCGCCGTGGGCTGTGGAGCGCCGAAGAAA
>JBBRHU010000218.1:0-6108 GCA_038222255.1 Fimbriimonadales bacterium
TGGCATCTGATCCCGGACTCGAGCCAGCCTCTTTCCCGCTTTTTTATTGCTGTGGTGTTTGGGGAGAGCGAGGATTTGCGCGTCGATGGCGATCAGTCTTGCGCGGAGGGAGTTGATCGCCGCAGGTCGGATGAGAGGGCCGTCCATTTTCGCTCTCCTCTGAAACAACGTAGGGAAACATAGCCCCTTTTATCTGTGGCTAAATTGAGGCTGCATCAGATGGCCAGTTTGCGGAGGGCTTGGTAAATTTCGACCATAGCCAGCGTGTCTTGACAACAGTATTCGAGAAGGGCAGTGCGGAGTGCCTGTGACTCTTCAACCGACGTGGTTTCAGCAAGCATCCTTCTGAAACCCGTTGCGGCGGCTGTACCATCAGCAATGAGAAGATCCTTATAGCTCATGCTAGGAACGAGAGCGGGAAGGACGACCTTGATGCTCGTCTTGCCTTTGAAGGCTTCAAAGTAGACGTGCTCAGAAACAATTTTCTCCAGGTCAACAGAACGTGCGAGGATTATTTCGAGAAGCTCAGCTGCTAAAGGAACCCCATCAGTGGCCATTGCTTTGAGCTGAGTTATCTCGTATCCGGTGTAATGCACGATAGCGGGGCAGTCTTTAACCACATCCCAGAGAGAGCGGCAGAACTCCGCCCTAGGATCTTCGAGGCTGGAAGCGAGATATTCAAAGTGTCGAGGAGCGGATTCTGGCGAATCGAGCAGGTGGGCCGACCACTGAAAGCAGACTTGTTGATAGGGACGGGTGCCAGGATACATCGGGAAAGCCGGGTTCGATGATTCGTAGTCGATGAAAACTGCGGGGAATGGGATGGCCTCCAAAGCAGGCCGAAGACCTTCGCCAATGAGTGGCTGTCCTGAGAGAATCACATCTCTCATCCTGCGTCTGGCGTCAGTCAGTTTCTCATCTTCGGGTATTTGGTCGATGGACGTGTACCCTTTGGCGCGAAGGTCATTGACGGCCTTTGAGGTGATGCGAGGGAGGAAAATTAGGTCGTGTTTCGGGCTTGATTTGTGGCAGTGCTCAAAATAGTCGCATGACTTGCAATGAGTGTTTGTTTCGACAACAGGCTCAGAATCTCTTTGAAGTGCTTCCGACAGCACTGAGCACAAGCTCACGACTTGTTCGGCCTTGCCTTCACAAATCTCAGTCATATCAACCGTGCCAAGCAAAACTTGTCCTGTGATCGGAGAGCCGTCCCATGTATACGATGTATCAACGAGCACGAGTCGAGTCTGAGAAATGCTAAGACCTGCTTCCCGAGCTACATGCAACTGAAATGCGAGGTCGAAAACTTTGTCCTCGTCGATCTTCTTAGGTTCTTTAACCGAGGACGACTTCACCTCATCAATAATCCAGCCGCCTTCTTCGTACTTCGAGAGAACATCCAGCCGCGCAAGCCTCTGGCCATAGAGAAAGGTTGCTTCGAATAAGCAATCCGCCCCGGAATCTAACAATGCCTTGGTCGATTCTGATGCTTCAAGAGCGTTCGCCCCCGGTTGAGTGGCAAGCACTCCAGAGGCGTATCTCTCTTGTGCCAGCCTTCCCAGTCGTTTCCCGACCTCAATCCGTTCGAGGCTCGCAAGACTGAGCGGCGGCTTTAGGTCACGACGATTCCGGTCGAGCCACACGCGGCGCACACAATCAAGCCCGCGAACAAATTCCGTCTTTGTGATGAGCCGAGCGTCTTCCATATTCCTTCTCCTAAGTATTTCCTTTTAGTGAGCTATCGCGTTCAACTTTCCATTTCGGCGGCGGGCCGATTGTGGGGCTGAATCGGGCACTGCGTCAAGGATATAGCGAGCGCCTTTGGCGTCCTTGACTCAGTCCCGATCCTTCCCATTCCAGAGTTCTGTGCCGCCGAAAAGGGAAATCGGTTTTCAGGGTTGTTGGATCGCATCGTTTTGCGGTTTCCGGTCGTCACCATATTGGCGTATCATAAAGGACGTTATGAGGCACCAAAAAGGATTCAAGGATGATGAGTGAGATTGCCCAACAAAACAATGGTTCCGCGCCGATGGTGTTCTCGGTTGAGAGCTTTTCGGATCTTCCAATTCCGGCAGTCATCGCAAGGGAAGGGGAGCAAGCAGCCAAGCGATTCATCGAGTTCTTCACCGCCAACATCCGGAACATCAACACCCGCCAGGCTTATGCCCGCGCCGTCTGGCAATTCCTCCAATGGACGGAAGAGCGAAGACTTCCACTCCAGAGCCTCAACCCGATTTTCGTTTCGGCCTACATTGAGGGGATTCAATCCCATCTTGCGCCGCCGAGCGTGAAGCAGCACCTGGCCGCGATCCGAATGCTTTTCGACTACTTGGTCATTGGCCAGGTCGTTCCACACAATCCGGCCGCATCCGTTCGTGGGCCGAAGCACGTTGTGAAGAGAGGGAAGACTCCGGTGCTCCAAGCCAGCCAAGCGCGGCAGCTCCTCGATTCGATTGACACCTCAACCCTTGTCGGCCTTCGCGACCGGGCGATCATCGCCGTAATGGTTTTCAGCTTCGCCCGAGTGGGAGCAGTTGTTGGGATGAACAAGGAGGACTACTTCCAAAACGGAAAGAGGTGGTGGTTCAGACTTCACGAAAAAGGAGGGAAGAGACACGAGGTTCCGGCCCATCACAACGCGGAAGCGTATCTTGATGCCTACCTAGAAGCCGCCGAATCCGAAAGTTGGGCAAAGAAAGCACCCCTTTTCCGAACCCTTTCGCGGGAGAAGAGGCTCACAGAGGCAAGAATGACGCGAACTGACGTGCTCAGGATGGTCAAGCGACGAGCCGAGGAGGCTTTACTTCCCGATTCGACGTGTTGCCACACTTTCAGGGCCACCGGAATAACGGCCTACTTGGAAAATGGCGGCACCATTGAGAATGCTCAAACGATTGCCGCACACGAGTCGCCAAGGACGACGAAGCTCTATGACCGAACGAGCGATGAGATCACGCTCGACGAAATTGAGCGCATTTTGATTTAACGGAGTGGCGTCATGCAATCGGTCGCCCCGAAGTCAGGCATTCCCTCTGGCCAGATTACAAGCAGGACAAGCAACCCTAGCATTTTCAACGGTAGTCTGCCCTCCCTTTGAGTGAGCTAGCACATGATCCGCATGCCAGTTGTCCCACTCACATCGAACACCTTCGCACTTCAGCTTGACCTGACAGTTCATGCCGTCACGTCGAAAGATCGCCATTCGTTGTTCGCGGGTATAGGCCCGTTGGGAATCCTTTTGAATCATATTCGGGACGGCCTCGAAGAGCCTCTCAAGGAGGAACTCATGCCGCCACTTGAGCGAGTCCACTGCGTCGGTGCTGTGAGAAGTCTTCTCTCGATACGTGAGCAAATACGGGTCGATGTTTGGGTCATCTTCAGAGACATGATCCTGCGCACGGCGGTGCGTCTCAAAGTCGATGAACCAGTTGGCCAGCTCAATCTCACGATCATTCACGACAAACAGCTCCAATAGATAAGAGACGACGGCGTACAGGGAGACAACGCTGTACCGTTCCAATTCAGGAGTCTTCTCGGGGAATGCGCGGCCAAGGTAGTCGAGAACTCGCTTAACCTTTTTCGCCTTGACCCCTGAAGAGTCGAAAGACTTGTGGTCTTCATACATCTTGTTCAGGTTGCCGTTCTTGATGTTGCATGGGCCTCCAGAAAGCTCGATCAAGATCACTTGGGCCGCTACGAGGTCGAAAGTGAAGCGTGAGTTTGCAAAGGCGCATCGCTCGAAGAACGGATGCTCAGCGACTGATTTGACGAATTCGCGCATCTGACCGGGCATGGCGTTCCGCTTCTCTTGCGCCTTAAGTGAAGTCCCGTTTTGAAGGCGGAGGAACATCTCCCTAACCTCATCTTCATCGGTCTCGGTCAGTACGATGACGTCGAGGTTATAGGTATCGAAGCGGATTGTGAGGTCATCCGGCAACTCATCAAACTTGAGATTCGCAATCGGCTCGCCTTCAATTGGTTCGGCGTCCTTGGCAGTTCGATATTCCCCTGCTTTGAACTCCCAGATCGCTCTTAGGCGTTGTTGGCCATCGACCACATCATAGGTGTCGGGCCTGGTTCCGGTTTTGCGCCAGTAGAACTTCGGAATGTCATAGCCGCGCAGAACCGTGTCGATCAGGAGCTGCTTTTGTGCGCGACTCCAGACGGCGGGACGCTGGAAATCGGGGTTAGTGTCGATCCGGTCTTTTCTGCCGAATGCCGATCCAATTGGCCAAGCTTGCTTATTTACTTCCATCGTTACTTCTCTCGATATTCCTTCAACCAGCGCCTGGCCGTGTCAAGCTCCTTTTCGTCAAAGAGGCACCAGAGCTGGGGATTCTCCAAGATTTGGGATTCAACCGTGAGGTCAAGGCGCTTTCGCATATACAGCTCGACGAAGCCATCCGAAACCGTCGGAGATCTCAGAAGTGTCTTAGCGGTTGCAAGCCCGCCCTTTTCCTCAAGCATTTTCTTGAAGCGCGTGGCGTTGTAGCCACACTCGGACTTTGCACGGTCGTAGATCGAGCGCATGAGTACGTGGAACTCTCCCTTCAAAAGATCTTCGCTCAAGCCAAGTTTACCATAAGCCCCTGACCGCAGCGACGGCGGTCTGCACGTCAGCTGCCACGACCGCAGAACCAGAAGCGTGACTCCAGGGATTCAACACGACGGCCTTGCTGCCATCCAGAGCGAGAATCTTTGCTTGACGATCTGGAGTCTGGTTTTTTGGGAGAGCCTTTATTGCACTCCAAATATCGTTGATGGGTTGGAGCCGCGCTTCTTTGTAATACTTCACATTCACGCTTTTGTGAGCCTTGGTTTTTGCCCAAATTTCGAATGCCGCCCGAGCATAAACAGCCGTTCCACGATAATCACTTTGTGCCCAAAGTGCATCAGCCCGAGCTAGTAAGTGATCCCTTGTTTGAACCGCCCCCTCAAGTCTTGGAACAAGCTGGGGTCGATCAAATCCAGCCTTAATATCGAAGGTTCGGAATGCCTCGTAAACCTCCCAATTTCGGACGTCGATGGTCTCGACAACCATGTCAAACCAGATCCGATCATAGGTTAGGAGGATTGTCTGCCAATCTGCAAACTCCTTCCGCAAAATCGAAAGGACAGGATATCTGTTCGCCATGTCGAGCCCGATGAGCACGTCATCGAGCACCAGAATCTTCAAATAGTCTTCCCCCAACCCATCGAGAGTTGCGGCCTGATGTTTGATCGCGGCCAGATAGATGCAGAGACTCACTGAGGTGAGCCGGGCCTCATTGATGACGACGTGGTGTCGTGGAATATCACGAGAATGAAGGCGTGCATGAAGTCTCACTTGAGGGAATGTCAACTTCCCACGAGCATCATCAAAAGAACCAGCAATGACCTCCAGACGGACAGACTGACCATCTTTGAAGAACTTGAGAAACCGCCTGACTTCCGCTTGAATGGCAGTGCTCAGCGTTCCCAATCCCGCTCCATGATCACGAAGAACATTATTCAGCTCAGTGACTTGGGCAGCTTTTCGCGCATCATCGAGTTCAACGTCTATCAGAAGTTTCAGCTCTTGTATTCTCGCCTTCTCTGAGCCAAATGAGTTCGCAGTCACACCATTCTCAAGGCTCGGAAGCAAGGCCGAGACGATCAGATCATAGAGATCGACATACCTAGACTCTCGGTGGACAAAGTGCGTGCTCAGCATCGCCCGGTAGTCCAATCGAGAGGGGAGTTTCGCAGTGGATTTGACAATTTGCGATCCTGAAGGAATTGCCCCGTCAGTCCACTCGTAGGTATTCGCCGGAATGTCTTGAACTTCACCCGCGACCACTGGGCCAAAAACCAATTTGACGTGGACATCCGGAACGTAGGTCAAGTCTGTGGACTTCAGGAAGAGATTCTTATATTGGCTGATGGGAGTGTTGCGAACGCTACTGAGAAAGAATCGATCAACCGCGTTGAAGATCGTAGACTTACCCGCGCCATTTTCTCCGAAGACAAGCAGGCTCTTGCCGCCAAGTCCCAAGTCCAAGACTTCGTGATGGGGGAACCCGCCAAAGTCCCCGATCAGAATCTTGCGAAGCCTCATTTTGAAGCTTCCTCGATGACCCGCACGGAGTC
>JBBRHU010000219.1:0-6086 GCA_038222255.1 Fimbriimonadales bacterium
CTTGAGCTGAGCCACGGTGCCCCGCTGCGACTCGTGATCCCGGTGAAGTACGGAATCAAGAATATCAAACGGATCGGCACAATTCGGTTCACAGAAATCAAACCCGCCGATTACTGGGGAGATCGCGGTTACGATTGGTTCGCTGGACTCTAGCGGTCAGACACTCGAAGGATTCTCTCGAACTACAAACATGTTCGACCTCTCGTGATTGTTTTCTGAAGGCGTCATCAGCGGTTCGAAGTTCGGCAACTCGTCCCGCACTCAACGGGCGACACGGAACTCAATTGCGGCGATCAACGAATCTCGGATGCGGTCCCACTCAGCTTCTTCACTTCGTTTACCGAGTTCGAGCGTCGTGTTCACGATCCTCCTGGTTTTGCAGAAAGTTCCGAACGACCCTGGCGTCGGGTAACCGATGTCTGATTTGAGCTCCATCTTATTCTTCGCAGCGATCGCCCTGGCAAAGGGCTTCGCAAAATCACCGTCATAGTTGACGCAAGCAAGAGGCTCGTGAATGCTCACGACCTTGGAGGGCTTGATCTTTAGAATAAGATCGTAGAGCGCTTTTGATTCAGATTCCGATAAAGGCGCCGTGCCAGGATAGTACTTCTCCCCTCGAGTTCCAGGCTTCCAGCCATCGGGGAAGTTGCGGTTGAGGTCTACACCTCTTGCATTATTTCTGGTGCTCGCCTTCCACCCATCTGGACTTGCCACCTCGATAAGCGTTACCGTCTTCCCTTCAAGGACGTCCTTGTGATTCTTGAGATACTCCTCAAGCCGACGAACCTGACCTGCAGTCTTCCGCTCGTTGCCATGGATCGCTGAAAAAATCAAAGTCGAGTTCTTCCCTGTGCCCATCTGCACGTAGGTTAATGGGCGACCTTCAGTAGATCGGCCATATTGAACTGGAGCGAGTACGAGTGGTTGGCACAGGAGGAGAAGATTCAGCATTAGAGAGTTTCCATTCTATATTGAAACCGCCTATTAGTCGCACGATTATGACCTTCTTTGAAAGAGTCTGGGAGAAATTCGCAGGTGGCTGGACATCTAAATTCAGGTCATTCCGACGCTATCGACGAGATTTAGTGAACTTCACAGCCCGCTCAGAAATTATCCGCAGCGCATTTTCTCCGATTCCCTGAAGGGGAAATACCCCACAGCGAAGGGCGTTAGCCCTGGGATCCAACAAGCGTAGACCGCTCAGCCATGCAAGGGCGAAACCGTACGTTTGTCGACGAATCGAGAGGTTCACACCAGGGCGACGCCCGTCGCTGTAGCGTCTATCCGAACACATGAGCGATGAACCGTCAAGGAACATCTGGACTTCACAGAGATGTCTCGAAACCCCGCGGATTCCGAACGGATCGGTCAGACGTTAAAGGCAAACAATGACTCTGACAGAAGCGGAAAATTCGATTGTGAAGGATCATGCGGAACCTCCACGCGCGCTCAGATCGAGCGTTGCGGGCAAGACCCTGCGGGGGCGGTGGTCTGCGGCGATCACCATATTGGCGAGAGTTGCCAGGTTACACAGCGAGGTCGCACTGATTAATACTCATTTGGCGACTTCGGATTCAACCGTTGTGGAAACCTAATCGCTATTCCTGTCTCTCAGTCCCAGCCCTTCACCACCACGTCGACCAAAGGGTAGAGCAACTATTTCGGAATCGCTCCAGACACACCATTTGTCGAAACCGCGTCACTCAGGAACTCTCCAATCGACTCGTAGTCAAGAGGGATGAATATCTTCGCGACAATTGAGGTTCGACGATATTCGGACGTTATGACGAGAGGTTGAGATGTCCGGCTTAACCCTTCCAAAAGTTTGTCCACTCCTGTCGGAAGCTTCGATGTTCTGCTCTGGTAGCCCGCGCGCTTCGATGCAAAGTCCACCGCTCGAGCCGGGCTAAGTGCGAATACCAGCTGGGCTTGACCAATACCCAGAAATTGGGAGCTAAACTTGCTATCCCCAAGGATGGTTTTGGTCCCGCTGGGTGTTGGCTTCTGCAAAAAGTCAAGGTCACGAACATTCGTTGCGAGGATCACGTTTCCGTTGACTTTCGAGAGTGAAGCTGAATTCGGTAATGCCGCTGATCCACTTGGCTTCTTCCGTTTGTATGTGAACACGGGAGCTGAGCCGATTGATTTTTCCGTGAATTGAACGGACTTTCCTCGCTGTCCCTCTCGCTTTAGGCGATTGCGTAGGGCATCGAAAAGCGGTCCAGGGTTGCCACCATTCGATCGATCCAGCGCGAGCACACTTCGGGTCTCTTTAGAATTTTGCTGAAGGGGGTACCAGGCATAGACCAATTTGCCATCGAGTGCAGATTCCAATACTGGCAAGTCCAAGTCAAATTCTTTCAAAGCAAAAGCCTGGAGTGACTCTGTCGCTTTGGCATCATCTAACCCCACCAGGCTCTGATAGACTCGAGTCGGCTGGGAGACAGCGAGAAACCCCACAGCGCCTTCGGGCAAGAGCGAAAGAGCACTGCTGGGAACCGGAGGGATTTTGCTCAGAGCCTCGGAATACTCACTTCCCTCTCCAAATTCTCCAATTGATTCCACAAGCAGTCCATCCCTCCGGACGGTCGCGGCTAGAGCAGCCCATTTGGGTGTGACTCGAAGAGTTTGGTCCTGAACTTGCTTGTGCAATGCGAGAAACATCTTTGAGGTCGCGAAGCAAAGCAATTGAGCGTTAGAGTCAACACTCGATCTAGCCGACGAAAATTCCGCGACCGACTGGACACCTTGTGCACCCCCGACCGAAACGGCAATAACCCCATCCATCGCGGCCTCGTCGCTGCAAATTACAAGGCAATCTTCTACCACTGTGGTGCAGTAGGAAGTGTTTATTCCAAATTGCCGGTATTTCCCAATGATAGGAGCGGACTCTACCAGCTGTCGAACCTCTGCGGATTGAGTCACTGGAAGAATTACGACTTGGGCAAAGGCGCCTGTCCCTCGATCCAAAATGGCAAACGTGATGCTCTTTTGGAGGTGAGGGGAGAGTTTCTTCACCCAATCAGAACTGTCCCACATCTCAAGCAGGCTGCCAAATCCTTTTTCAATGTAGGCGCGCTTATCAAGAAGCTCGCCAGATCCATTCTTGGCATCTGTTTGCTTAACAAGGAGATCGCTAATGGACTTAAATGTTAGCAACTGTCCAAGCGCTGGCTTGAGGTCGAGTGCCACCACGAGCGAGGCAGATTTGGGCAACATCCTTATCGCATCTGCAGCTGGGCGGGCAAAGATTGTCTTGCTTGCAAAGCCGTAGAGACATCCTACGAGCACCAGGCTTGCGAGAGCAGCGATTCTCCCCTTCCTAAGCTTCACTTTCTTGCGCTTCTTCACTTCACTTCCAATTTGGGACACAGCAGACGTCTTATTATTCAATACGGATCTCGGTTTAGTTTCGATTCGACCATTTGTAGGTGTAATGTAGAGTACTCCTTGAGCCTACGTGCCTGGCCGGCAGTCTTCCGCTCGTTGCCATGGACCGCTGACTAAATCGACGCCGAGTTATTTATCGTCCCCATCCGCGTGTAGGTTAATGGGCGACCTTCAGTAGATCGGCCGTATTGAACGGGGGCTAGTAGGAGTGGCTGGCCGAGGAAGGCTAGATTCAGCACTAGCGAGATTCCATTCTATATTGCAACCGCCTCTTAGTCACGCGATTATGACCTTCTTTGACAGAGACTGGGAGAAATTCGCGGGTGGCTAGACATCTACATTCAGGTCATTCCGCCGCTAGCGACGAGAATTAGTGAACTCCTCAGCCCGCTCAGAAATTATCCACGGCGCATTTTCTCCGATTCCCTGAAGGGGAAATACCCGACAGCGAAGGGCGTAGCCCTGGGATCCAACAAGCGTAGACCGCTGAGCCCTGCAAGGGCGAAACCGTACGCTGCAGGTTCTAGCCCCGTATGAGCATCCGTCCAAACTAGCGATGAACGGTCACGGAAATTAGGGACTTCACATTGCTGTCTCCAAACCCCGCGGATTCCGAGCTGATCGGTCAGACGTAAAAGCTTCACAATGACTCTGGTCGAAACGGAAAATTCGATTGTGAAGGATCATTCGGAACCTCCACGCTCGCTCCGTCGTCAGAAGGCCTCGCAATGAAGCTCACTACTTTTGGTCCAGTCTTTGAAGACGCGCGCGCTCAGATTGAGCGTTGCGGGCAAGACGCTGCTGCGGCGGTGCTCTGCGCCGACCACCATATTGGCTATAGCCAACCCATCGGAGGAGCAATCGGCTACCCCGAACACATCTCCCCGAGCGGCGTTGGATACGACATCGCTTGTGGAAACAAGGCCGTCCTGACGGATGCGACCGTCGAGCAGATCGATGTCGCCAGGATCATGGACGACATCGCTCGGCTTATCGGATTTGGAATGGGCCGCCCCAATCCAGAAAAGGTTGACCATCCCGTAATCGAGAGGATCTTCAAATCGGAATTCCACCCGCAGAGAAAGCTCTTCCAGCTTGCACAGGCACAGCTCGGAACGGTGGGATCTGGAAACCACTACGTGGACATCTTTGCCGACGAGCAGAATCGCGTTTGGATTGGTGTTCACTTTGGATCGCGTGGATTTGGGCACAAAACCGCTTCGGGGTTCCTTGCGCTGGCGATCGGTGGACAGTTCGACGACAAGGCGCCGGAGAGCGATATGCATGCTCCTCCGATGCTCTTTCACGTTGACACGCTGATCGGGCAGGACTATCTCCACGCCATGCACATCGCCGGAGAGTACGCCTACGCGGGCCGTGACATGGTCTGCGCGAAGGTGCTAGAAATTATGGGGGCTCAAGAATTGATGTCCGTTCACAACCATCACAACTTTGCCTGGAAGGAGGAACACTTCGGCCAGTCGATGTGGGTTGTTCGCAAGGGATGCACTCCTGCATTCCCAGGACAGCTTGGTTTCGTGGGAGCGAATATGGCGGACCCTTCGGTGATTCTGGAAGGAGTCGACTCGGAGGCTTCGCGTGAGGCGATGTATTCCACTGTTCACGGTGCGGGGCGTGTGATGAGTCGTCGCCAAGCGGCGGGTCAAGTTGTCTACCGAAAGGGACAGAGAATCGTCAAGAAGCCTGGGGTCGTTGACTGGCAAGGCGTTCAAGACAAGATGAAAATCCTTGGTATTGAACTCAGAGGCGCGGGTGCAGACGAGGCTCCCGAGGTTTACAAGAAGTTGGATGAGGTCTTAGACTATCACCGCGAAACTGTGCGTGTGCTGCACCGTTTGCGCCCGCTAGGCGTGGCGATGGCGGGCGCCGACGTGCTTGACCCGTACAAGGATTGACAAAAAAGCCCCCTCGATCGCGACGCGATCGAGAGGACTTTTGAACTTACCTAGCGTCGATTCTCGTACTTCTTCGGCTTCTTGAAGTCGCCGCCGCGCGGAGCACGTTCGGCTTCAGGTTCGCCACCAAAGGCCGGGCGAGCAAGTTGGACCTTCACCTTTCGGTTTCTGAGTTTCGTGTTGCTCAGGGCATCCACAACTCTTTGACCTTCGGCGGCAGGCACTTCGACGAATGAAGTTCGATCAAGGACGTCAATGACGCCGATCTGCTTTCCATTGAGACCAGACTCGTTGGTGATTGCACCGACGAGGTCGCCGGGGCGGAGGCCGTCTTGTCGGCCCATGCCGACGAAGATCCGAACCATGCCAGTCTCCGGCTGTTCGTAGTCCGCATAGGACTCTTCGACCGTCTCTTGATGGTCTTCCTGGTGTCTCTCTTTCCAAAGCATCTGCAAGGCAGCTGCAGCAATTTCGAGAGCATCAAATTCTTCAGCGATCTCACCAACAGCGGGCAGCATGGTCTCAAACTCACCAGCCTGAAGCACCTCACGGAGTGATTCGATAAACGCTTCCCTTCTTCGGGAGGCAATATCGGCCACCGTGGGAATTCGGGCAGGCTGAATCTTAGAACCGATCATCCGCTCAATGTTCATGAGCTGACGTCGTTCCTTGTGATAGACAAGCGTAATCGCGTCGCCGCTACGACCCGCTCGGCCCGTTCGGCCGATACGGTGGATGTACTGCTCCACATCCCAAGGGATGTCGTAGTTGATAACGTGC
>JBBRHU010000220.1:0-6045 GCA_038222255.1 Fimbriimonadales bacterium
GCTCAACCTCTTCCCAATACTTCACGTCAAAGCCTCCGAAAGATTCCTTAATCTCTTCTTCCGTGTGGCTGAGATAGCCCTGACTCGCCCAGTCATCGCGCGCGCCGAGGAATTGGGCGGCGAGGAACCCGCCGGGTTTGAGCCACCTTCGTAGCTTCCGAGCCATCAATGGGAAGGTCTCCTCGTCTAGGAAGAACAGCGAGAAGCCTGCGACGATCAGATTGTAGGTCCGCGCCGCGAACTCGCAATCCTCCATTCGGGCCTCTACTATTTCGGCCTCCGGACATCGGTGCCGCAAGATTTCGATCGCCTCCGGCTCAGCATCGACTGCGGTCACGCGGAGTCCCTGGTCCAGCAAGAACCTGACACCCGTTCCCACACCCGACCCAAGCTCAAGTGCTCGTTGTCGGGCGAGCAGAGGAAGCCGCTTGTAAAGTGGGTGAAGCGGCTTATCTAGGGTCGAAGCAAAATACTCCGACCACGTGCCAACTGGATTCTCTTTCGATCCCATTTACGGTTTGATTTCAGTTGCCTTCGGAAGGTCTAGCCCAGCCAGTTGGGCGAGGATCGCCTTCTTGTCTCCGACGAGCACAAGCACCCCTAAGTCGAGCGTGACAGCTTGCTTGGCCTTCTGGTTCAAGTCGCCAGCGGTGAGCTTTGAGGCAGCTTCAAGGTCGATCTTTAGCTGTTGAATCGTCTTACCTCTTGCCTGAAGGTCAGCATTCACGGCAACGATTCCGCCCAATGAGGCCAAGCTCTCAATGATGCTCGTTCGAACCGACAGCACAGCCTTACCAACTTCTTCAGGAGTCATGTCTCCAGACCGAATCTTCTTGAACTCGCTCAGGAACTCCTTCAATGAAGCCCCCGTGACCTCTGTGCGAACAGAGGAGCTGGCGACGAGCATGCCGAACTGGTCGTCAAAGCTAAATGAAGCCCCGGCGCCGTACGTGTAGCCCTTCTCCTCTCGAAGATTTGAATTGAGTCGACTGGTGAACGTGCCACCCAAGATTGTTCCAATCGCTTGGTAAGCAAGTCGATCAGGGTGATCATAGGCAACGCCCGGAAGAGCAAAGCGGACGACCGTCTGAACAGCGCCTGGCTTGTCTACGACGAGAACACGAAGGCCGGTGAGCTGCGGAATGGGTGACAGCATCGGGCGAGACTCTCCCTTCGGATTGGCCCAACCCGCCATCGCTGATTCCAGTTTCAGCTTGAGTTCGTCTGGGGTCATACTCCCCGATGCGAACACAGTCATCGTTGAGGGGTCAAATCGCTTCGCGAAGACTGCCTTCGACTGGTCGAGGGTGAGTGCCTTTACAGAATCAACCGTGCCACTAATGGGTTTCCCGCTGGGATGGTTCTCGCCGAAGAACTCGCGAGCCGTGACCTTACGGGCGAGCGTGCCCGGGTCATCGTCCGCTTGCTTGATCGCGGAGATCGTCGATGCTTTAAGTCGATCAAAATCGGTTTGCGCCAATTTCGGCTTTGTGAGTGCGTCTCGGAATAACTTGAACCCAGCGTCGAAATTCCGAGTCAGCACGTCGAGCGAGGCAACGATAGCTCTGGCTCCGGCGTTGACGTGGACAGACGCACCGAGCAGGTTGAGCGCATTCTCGTATTCGGCGGCAGTCAAGTCACCGGCTCCCTGCGTGGCGAGTTCGGCGGTGAGGGCGGTGAGGCCATGCTCCTTCGGAGTATCTTGCACGGCACCGGTGTCAAATCGAATCTCGAAGCTCATCAGGGGCAGCTCTTTGCGCTGGACGTATTGCACCTTTGTTCCGTTGCTGAGCGTGATGACCGTTGGCGTTGGTGGGTCAAAGCTTTTCACTTCGCTCGCAGCGGGCTTCTTATCCCGATCCACCCTGATCTCCTCCCCACCCGGGAGAACTCGAAGGATCAGTCGACTATTGAGGTCGAGGACCTTTCGAGAAACATCTCTCACTGCCCTTGGTGTTGCGTTTCGATAGAGGTCGAGCGACTTTTTAAAGGAGTTGGGCTCGCCGTACGCAAACTCAAATTCGTTGAGTCGGTCAGCCTTTGAAGCGATGGATTGGAGCGAACTTAGGACACCGGTCTCATAACCGGCGATCTGGCGCTTGAGTTCGATCTCGGTCGGCCCTCCAGACGTAAATTTCTTCAGCTCATCGTCGATGGCGAATTCGATTTTGTCTAGCGAGACACCTTCGGCAGGGGTCACCGAAATCGAGAAATTCGAGCCGAGGACCATTGAATCCTGTCCCGCGCTGACATCAGTCGCTAGTCCATCTTTCACCACCAGCCTCTGATACAGTCGACTGCTCACTCCGCCAGCAAGCACTTGACCGGCAAGGTTCATCTCTGCATCACCCGGCCCGTAAGCGGCAGGACTGTGCCAAACCATAAAGATCTTCGGCAACTGCACCTTGTCGATCATGGTCACCCGCTTGACGCCAGTGAACGTGAACGGCTGGACGATCTTTCGAGGAGGATCGTTCCTTCGCTGAAGCGAGCTAAAAAGTTTCTCGATCAGGGCCTTTACGTCGGCGGACTTGAAGTCACCGGCGACCACCAGCGAGGCGTTGTTCGGCACGTAAAAGGTGCTGAAGAATTCTTGAACATCCTTCACCGTCGCAGCTTCAAGGTCCTCGTGCGATCCGATCACGCTCGTGTGATAGGGATGGCCCTTCGGATAGATCATCGAACCGATCGCCTCATACGCCTTACCGTATGGCGTCTCTTCGGTCGTTTGCCGTCGTTCGTTCTTGACGACCTCTCGCTGGAGATCGAGTTTCTTTTGGGTCATGGTTCTGCCCAGGTCTTCAAGTCGATCAGCTTCTAGCCAGAGCAGTGTCGGTAGCAGACTCGACGGTCCAGAGGAGAAATAGTTGGTTCGATCCGCAGTGGTAGAAGCATTATTTGAACCTCCGCCAGCTTCCATGATCTTATCAAATTGGCCCGTGGGCACCCGATCCGTGCCCATGAACATAAGATGCTCGTAAAGGTGCGCAAAGCCAGAGCGCCGTTCTGCCTCGTCCTTCGCACCGACTCGGAACCAGAGGTTCACGGTCACAAGTGGCACGGTGTGGTCTTCGTGCAGGATCACGGTCAACCCGTTCTTGAGTTGATACTTCTCAACTTTGACGTCCTGTGATCGCGCCAATCCGGCGAGGCCAACGAACGCGAGAGCGAGTGATGCAGAACGAAACATATTCGACATTCTGTCGGAGATTATCCTCTATGTTCTTAACTCAGGACCTAGAGTCGTGCTAGTGTATTGGTTCAGGAGAAGGAATTCTCTATCTACCAATCATGAAGGCATACTCTCGATTCATTGTCCTTTTAGGGATCGCGGGCACGTGCGTGGGTTCAGTTTTTGCCCAAGCTGACCCTGCCGACCTGCAAAAGATCGCCAACGAAGGCAAAAAAAACAACCAAATCATGTCGACGATGCGCGAGCTCACCAAGGGCATCGGCGCAAGATTGACAGGATCTCCACGACTGTTTAGGGCGTATCACTGGGCGATGGACAAGTTTAAGTCTTATGGACTTAAGAATGTCCACCTTGAAAAGTGGGGTGAATATCCACAATGGGATCGTGGCGCTCGCCAATCGCTGAAGATGACTGAGCCATTCGAATCCCCAATGGTCTTCACCACAAACGCCTGGTCAAACGGAACTTCCGGCCCGCTCCGAGGCGAGGCGGTTGCGGCTCCCAAAACGGCTGCAGAAGTTACCGCGAACAAAGATGCTTACAAGGGTAAGTTCATCGTCCAACCTGCATCCACTGGTGGCGGACGCGGAGGCGGTGGTGCAGCTCCCAATGCCGAGCTCGCTCGCGCTCTAGATGAAGCCGGCATTGCTGGCAGAATCAGCGGCAGCAACCGAGAGGAGATGATGACGAGCGGTTCTCCATTCCTCCAGGGCCGAACCGGCGAGATGAAGTCCTATAAGAATCACCCAGGTTCGCTTCAGATCATGGTTCGAAAATCGGATCACGACCGAATTCTCCGACAGTTCACACTCGGCCGCAAGGTCACGATTGAAGCGGACATCGAGAACATTTGGTATCCAACTCCGACCGGCAACTACAACGTTGTTGCAGACTACGTTGGTTCAGAAAAGCCTGACGAGATGGTGATCGTCAGCGGACACTTCGACTCTTGGAATGGTCCAGGTAGCGAAGGCGCGAGCGACAACGGCACTGGCTCCTGCGCCGCAATCGAAGCCGCACGGATTCTGTCTGCAGCCAAGGTGAAGCCGAAGCGCACGATTCGATTCGTTCTCTGGTCTGGAGAAGAGCAAGGTCTTCTCGGTTCGACGCAATACGTCAAAGACCACGCCGCAGAGCTGCCAAAGATCAGCTGCGTTCTCGTCGACGACGGTGGAAGCAACTACCAAGGTGGCTATCAGGGCATCGAAACCCAGGTTCCAATGTTGACTGCAGCCATTCAAAAGAGCATCGAGACATTCCCCGACATGCCTCAAAAGGTCACCGCGACAGCGAATGGCCGGATGCCTCGCGGCGGCGGAAGCGACCACAGCTCCTTCAATGCGGTTGGAGTGCCGGGCTTCTTCACGATTGAAACCGGTCGCCAAGTCTACGGCCACGTCTGGCACACACAGTTCGACACTCTGGAGAATGTGATTCCTGAGTACATGGTCCAGTCATCAGCTAACCATGCGCTGGTTTCCTTCTTCTTGGCTTGTGCGCCAACGCTCCTTCCCCGAGAAGCGCGTTCTGCTGCTGGCACCCCCCAAGCAACGACTGATCACGACCACGATCACTAACCTCGCTGCCCTTTGAGTGCAGACAATAGCGGTGCGTCGGAGAATAATTTCTCCGGCGCACCTTCTCATTTTTGAACACCGACAGCAGGACGAAGATTGCACTTTAGTGGTCTCCATTTCTCATTGGTGGTTTATAATGAGCATAATATGAAACTTTTCAAAGTTGAGCTCGGTGGATTTCAACCGTGGATGTGGGCCATTGAGGGCGATCTGTACGATCTCCACAAGAAGTGGACCCAACAACCAGAGCATCACTCACTCTTCTTCTTTGAGCATGATGGCATTATCTCCATAAACAACAAGCCCATACCTTTCTCAGTTGGCAATGTTGCTTACGTTGCCCCGGGAACGAAGGTCGGCTTTGATCGAATTGGATCTGACACCTACGTTTACCAGCTCACCTTTGGGCTTGTTGGTCGGACGGAAACGGTGGGCATCCCCGCCGTGGCAGACCTTGGAGACTTGACCGAAGTTCGACGTGGTGAATTCTTGGACTCTCTTAAATGGCTCCACATCTCGACGATGCGTGGACTCGCCTGCGCGTTTAATACGCTCTGGTCTATCGCTCAACCTTGGCAAAACCTGCGGAAGTCAGACGCTGCATACCATGCTGAATCACTCATCGTAAAGCGACTGGGAGAGCCCATCAATATTCCTGACCTCGCAGCGGAAGTGGGCATCAGCCACTCCCACCTGTTGAGACTTTTCAGGGACGAGCATAGTTGTACGATTCAGGAGTTCATTCGAGATCAACGGTCGGAGTATGCCCGAAAGCTCATCTCAGAAACGGATCTTCCTCTCAAGGAGATCGCCATTCGGACGGGAATGTCGGACCTCCAATACTTCAACAAACTCGTACGGTCCACGACGGGACTCTCACCCCGTGCGCTTCGTGACCAGGCAATCACTCGAGCTCGACACTAGTCTAATCTCGTCAGGCTGAAGAACAGACTATTTTTATGTTCATTGCGATGCTTGGATACTAACCAAATGCATTTGCGCTCTGGATTACTTCGAGTGGTCGTCAGTTCCTTGGTGGTCTGGCTCTCGATGACAGCGCGGGCGCAGAGCAGCGCATTCCTGATCGTAGACGGGCAGACCCTAGAGGTGACAGTCACGTCGTGGGGAAATCCGTACACGGCTGCCGTGACCTCTGACGTGAATCCAAAAACCTTCGCGGGCCCAATGCTGATCCGACCGATCACAGTTAGTGTCGCCGACTTCCCGACTTCGGTTTTGACGTGGATAAAAGAAGGTCTTGGAGGGACCGGGGGA
>JBBRHU010000221.1:0-6040 GCA_038222255.1 Fimbriimonadales bacterium
CTCGATCCGTCGGGCGAGAACTTCGCGAACATGAGAGAACTGGGCTCGAGGGACTTGCCGAGCTGTTGGAGTTCTCCTGTCGCAAGGTTCAGAACCCAATAGTCGCCGCGAGTCTCATATCGCCAAACCCGTTTAGCGTTAGTGAAGATCAGAAGCTGAGAGTTGTCTTCCGACCAAGCGTAGTCGGTCACCTCTAATGGCTTCGACTGATCCTTTGGAGTGAGCAGCGCACCAGAAACGAGCACCGTCCTCTTGCCCGAAATAGCTTCATAGCGCACGATCTCCTTCGGCTTTCCTTCGAGTGTCGAATATCCGGCGCTATCCTTCATCCACCGAACCGGCCCGAAGCCTTTAGACTCAAAGGCTTTCTTAGAGAAGATGTTCTCTAGCGTGAGCTGCGGGCTGGAAATTTGCTTACTTGCCATAGCGTTTCTTGAATAGTGTTCCGCAAGACCTGGTAGCCAAACACCCCAAAGTCTACAGGTTCCCTCTAAATGCTTGCCTCTACCGAATACACCTTTCCTTTCTCGGTCGCAAACTCGACGATTCCACCTGGCAACGTCCGAATCGTGGCTCCCTGCACGCGAACATTGCCGCCTACCTTGAGTCGGCAAACTTCTCCCGCAAGCGACTTCACCTCGGCTGAGACGACCTTGTGATTTGCCCATCGAAACGCGAGCTCAAATCCACCACGAGCGCGTACACCTCGAAATTCACCCGTTGGCCACTCTTTCGGCAGGGCGGGGAGGAGTTGGATGCAGCCGTCGTGGGACTGCACAAGCATCTCTGAAATCGCCGCCGTCGCACCAAGAGTTCCGTCAACTTGCATCGCCTTACCGCACAAAGCAAAAAGTTGGGCGCAATTCTGGGTCACCAGATAGCCCTTAAAGACCTTGTTGGCACGATCCCCGTCGCCCAGTCTCGCCCAAAGTGCCATCTTCCAAGACATCGACCAGCCCATTCCGCCATCACCGCGCTCTTCGAGCACCTTTTTGTAAGATTCGATCAGCGCCGGAGTCTTTCGATCCCACAATGCTCGCCCCGGGTAGAGGCCGTAGAGGTGCGAAAAGTGCCGGTGATTCTTTTCGAGAGACTTCCAGTCGTCTGCCCATTCTTGAAGCGAGCCATCGGCGCCGATTTGGGGAGGGACAAGCTGCTCCCGTGCTTTGATCACCTTCTCCAAAATCGCCGGCTTTTCTTCGAGCACTTTCGCCGCTTCGATGTAGTAGCCAAAGAGGTCGAATAGGATTTGCATGTCGATCGACGAACCGGCACAGATCGTCGTTCCTGGTTGCATGCTTCCGGTAGCTTCGTCAAAGAACCGCTTGTTCCCGCCACCATCTGGGAAGTTTTCTGGAGAAGTTGAGGGGTTGGTGACCAACCATTTGCCGTTCGGCTGCTTCACGAGGAAATCGAGGAAGAACTGGACCGAGCCTTCTAACAACGGAAAGTTCGACTTTAGAAACGCCTTGTCCTTCGTGTACTGATAGTGTTCCCAGAGGTGAGTGCACAACCACGCGCCGCCCACTGTGAAGGTGCCCCAACTTGGCCCGTCCATCGGAGCGGCGACTCGCCACAGGTCGGTGTTTTGATGGAACACCCATCCTCGCGCTCCGTAGTGCTCTTTCGCAACTTGCGCGCCTTGGTCTGAGACTTCCTTTATCAGCTTGAAGAGCGGCTCGTTCAGCTCTTCCAAGTTGGCCGAATTCGCTGGCCAGTAGTTCATTTCGGTGTTGATGTTGGTCGTGTACTTCGAATCCCACATCGGGTTCATGTCGTCGTTCCAGATTCCCTGAAGATTCGCGGGCTGTGAACCGGGTCGAGAAGAGGAGATCAAGACATACCGTCCGAAATTGTAGACGAGCGCGGCTAAGCTTGGGTCCGATTTGGTCTGGTGCTTCCGCTTTCTTTCAAGGGTCGGAAGAGCCGAGTTTTCCGTCCTTGGTAAATCAAGTGCAACACGGTCGAAATAGTGCTTGTAGTCTTTGACCGCTGCATCTCGCAGCTGTACGTAGCTTTTACCACTCAGCTTCCGAAGGTCGCTTTCGACTCGCTTGTGCTGGTCTGCACTTACGTCTTTATAGTTGACAAAGTTCGTCGCGGCAACGAAGACGAGCGTGACCGAGTCTGCTTTTTCGACAACGAGGTCGTTGCCGTTCGTCTTGACCGAACCACCTTCCGCAACCGCCTTGACACGGCCCTCATACTTCAGCTTGCCAGGGACACCGAGGTAATCGGCAGACTTGCCTGTGACCGCGAGGCCATCTTGGCCGACGGGATCCATTCGGAAGTAGTCAGTCCCGTAGTTGGAGTGGTCTTGATTTCGCACACCACGCAGGTTCGCGGTTAAACTGATGGAGCCAGGTTCGCTTGCTGAAAGTCGGACGACTACGGCCTGATCTGGTGCTGACGAGAAGATCTCTCGCCGATAGTGAACTGCGCCGACGGTGTAATCAACCGACGAAATCCCACTCTCAAGATCAAGCGAGCGTCGATAATCAGTCTCCTTCTCTCCGTGATGGAGCAATAAGTGGAGATTCGCAAGGCTCTGATATTTCTGTTGCTCGATGGGATAGCCCATTAGCTTTCGGCCGAAAAGATTGTGAGCGTCCAGGTACTTCCCTTCGAAGACCAAACGCTGGAGTTCGGGGAGTGCTTTTGCGCCGCCCGTAACAACGGTGGAATAGGGGCCTCCGGAGTAATAGGTGTTCTCGTTGAGCTGGATCCGTTCTTCCGAGACAGTTCCGAACACCATCGCGCCCAGCCTGCCGTTTCCGACGGGGAGCGCCTCGTCCCACTTTGTCGCGGGAGATGTAAACCAGAGAAGCGTAGATGGGTTGATGGCGTTATTCCTCACCGGATTTGGAGCACTTGTCTGAGTCGACCAGCATAGCCCGAGACAAGAAATCAAGATCAAGTGCATTTCGTTCAGAGGTTAGCACCTTGCCTCGTCGGTAAGATAATTCTAAGATGACGATCACTGCAATTCGCGCTTATCAAGTTGACCTCCCGCTCCATGAAGGGAGCTACAAGTGGTCTGGCGGCAAGTCTGTTTCGGTATTCGACAGCACCGTCATCGAGATTGAGACCAGCGAAGGAGTGACCGGATGGGGCGAGGTTTGCCCACTTGGCCCGTTCTACCTTCCAGCGTACGCCGATGGCGTGCGCGCGGGGATTAAGGAGCTTGGACCACACCTGATCGGCTTCGACCCGCGCGATATTGGCGTGCTGAACGATCGTATGGACGCCGCGCTTCAGGGCCACAACTACGTGAAATCCGGCATCGATATGGCCTGCTGGGACATTTTGGGCAAGGTTGCGGGGCTCCCGGTCTGCACGCTTCTCGGGGGCCGATTTGGCACTGACATCGATCTCTATCGAGCGATCTCACAAGAATCTCCCGAAGCTATGGCAGCAAAGGTTGCTGGCTATCGCGCGGAAGGCTATCGACGATTTCAGCTGAAGGTTGGTGGTGATCCGGATGTGGACATCGAGCGAATCCGAGCGGTCGCCTCCAAGCTCCAGCACGGTGATCGGCTTGTTGCGGATGCCAACACAGGCTGGATTCTTTACGAAGCGATGCGGGTTGTCCGAGCGGTCGCCGATGTTGACGTGTTTATCGAGCAGCCCTGTCGAACCTATGAGGAGTGCCTCTCGGTTCGAAGGCACACAAACCATCCGTTTGTGCTCGACGAGAACATCGACTCACTCGACATGCTGATTCGCGCCCAACGCGACCTTGCGATGGATGTTGTGAATATCAAGATCAGCAAGCTCGGCGGAATTTCGAAGGCGCGGCAGGTCAGAGACATGTGCGTTTCGCTTGGCATCGGCCTGACGATCGAAGATAGCTGGGGTGGCGACATCATCACCGCCGCCATCGCGCATCTGGCCCACAGCACGCCACAGGCTAACCGATTTACTTCGACAGATTTTAACAGTTACGTCACCGTCAGCATCGCCGAAGGTGCGCCGCAACGGGTGGATGGAAAGATGCGAGCTTCGACTGCGCCGGGCCTCGGCATTGAACCAAGGCGTGAGGTCATCGGCAGACCTGTTTTGGAAGTGAGATGACGACCCAGAACATCCC
The DNA here is from genome assembly GCA_038222255.1 of Fimbriimonadales bacterium. Lineage (GTDB taxonomy): Bacteria > Armatimonadota > Fimbriimonadia > Fimbriimonadales > Fimbriimonadaceae > Fimbriimonas. The sequence goes on from JBBRHU010000221.1 coordinate 4,091, forward strand.
GGACGCTCACTCCCCGCTCGAGATCGCGCAGTTGGTCGAAAGTGTCGGCGTCAAAAAGGCGAAGACCGACACCGTGACGCTCTTCGCCCTCGCGGTTCTCGCAGGGGCTTTCATTTCGGTCGCTTCGCTCTTCTTTTTGGTTGCGGTCACGAATTCACAGTGGGGGTTCGGACCGACTCGATTGCTCGGCGGCCTTAGTTTCTGCCTCGGCCTCGTGCTTGTCGTCATCGCCGGAGCTGAACTCTTCACCGGAAACAATTTGATCGCAATGGCCTGGGCGAGTCGGCTGATCACCGGACGAGATGTCCTCCGAAACTGGGTGATTGTCTATCTTGGTAACGTGGTCGGTAGCCTCGGCACCGTGCTTCTCGCAGTCACCGGGAACCTAGCCAAGATGGACAGCGGAGCATTCGGTAAGACGGCGCTGGATGTCGCAATCGCGAAGTCTGATCTGCCGGTAATGGAGTGTGTATCGCGCGGACTCTTGTGCAACGCCCTGGTCTGCATGGCCGTCTGGCTGACCCTGGGTGGCCGATCCGTGACCGACAAGATCATGGCCATCATCTTCCCAGTAACCGCCTTCGTCGCGCTCGGCCTAGAACACTCGATCGCAAATTGGTTCTTCCTCCCCTACGCCCTCGCCCTCGATACGACCGGCGCGATCTCGTACAGTGCCGTCGCCCGCAACCTCATCGCCGTCACTGTGGGAAACATCATAGGCGGCACGCTGTTGGTGGCGGGTGTCTATTGGGTCGCGTATCTTCGGGCGTCGAAGCATGATCGCTGCACTTGAGTTGCTTGTACGTCGTCCGGACTTCAGGTGTAATCCAATCTTGCAAATGGGCGCTTTGTGTGGGCTGGTCAGCGATAGTTCTCTCTACACACTTATCAACAATTGAAGGACAGTCGCTTACTTGGAGAACTCTCACCATAACCCATGACTAAAGGGATCACGACCTGTAACATGATGCTAGGATTACAACATGTTAGCACCTGGTCATAATATAGGAACAAGCATACTGCTCACATGTGGCCTCGTGTCGGCTGGTGCATTTCTCTACAGCCAGATGATCAGTCGAACCAAAGTAGACCCCAAAGATGACGCGAGCGCCATATACGCGGAAGAAACAAAGCGTGAATCAGCTGTTGGAACCCCGTTCGGGTTTGACTTGCAACCTCAGCAACGAAAACTTTGCGCAGTTTGGATGGGTAATTGTTCTTCGTGCAATAGCAAGGCTCTAGTTCCGCAAAAGCTCTTGTCGACGCTTAATTCTCCGTACAGAGTAATTCTCTTGTCCCTGAACCAGCATCAATACCTGAGGCACATCGATAGGGCGTTAGAGAAAACTCTGAACACATTCATTGAACCAAGGTGGTACCTTGGTTCAATGGAAGATTATCATCCTTCCAACCTGCGGGGGCAGATATCTACTCTTCTCTGAGGGAGGCACAATGAAACGTCGAGCCTTTACTATAGCGGAGATTCTTGTTTCACTCGCAATAATGGCTGTCATCGCTGCATTGCTTTTCCCAGTCCTCAATGTTGCAAAGCACTCATCCCAAGAGCGAACATCGATTTCGGATATGAAGCAGATCGCAATGGCAGCAATTCTTTACCGAGAAGATTGGAAATCTATTGACTACGGAGATATGGCGCTGATGGGGCTTCCCGCAGACTATCCAAACCTCTTCAACAGTAAGTTCAACAACTCTAACCTTACTGACTACCCCAAGCCTCCAATTCACCCGCCAGACTTTAACGCATACTACTTCATGCCACTCCCAAAAGAGCGAGATGGCAGAACGATGACTTGGGCTCAGGCTGCTCAGATTAGACGGGATGAAACTGTGCTAGTTTGTGATCCGTGGTTCGAGGGGTTCTCTGGAAAGCAGGCGAGGGTATGGAATACCTCTTTGCCCAATAGAATTAATGGTATTAGCTTAGGTGGC
>JBBRHU010000222.1:0-6034 GCA_038222255.1 Fimbriimonadales bacterium
TCGATGTATACGTTGAATCCGACGCATGGTCCGGCGCGAAATCTGATTCACGCGGGAACGGTGCTGGGCACGAGGCCCTGCCTCGGTTCGTGGGTCTCGTACGGGCTGGGAACGGAGAACGAGAATCTGCCTTCGTTCGTGGTGCTGGCGCCGAATCCGGACGGCGGTTCGCTGTGGCGTTCCGGCTTCCTGCCCCCTGAATATCAGGGCGTGCCCTTCAATGTGGCCGAGGCAAAACCTGAGAAGATGATTCGTTATCTGCAGAATGCCGAGCTGGATGCGGCGGGGCAGAGACGGCAACTGGATGCGATTCAGAGGGTGAACCAGAAACATCTGGCTTCGTTTGGGCCGGACGCGTTTCTGGAAGGCCGGATCAAGGCGATGGAGTCGGCGTACCGGATGCAGTCGGAAGCCAAAGATGCTTTCGATGTCGGGAAAGAGCCGGAAGCTGTGCGGGCCGAGTATGGAACCTCGCCATTTGCCAACAGCTGTCTTCTGGCGAGGCGGCTGGTCGAGCGGGGAGTGAGGTATACGCATGTTTATTATGGCGAGGGTCAGGTCTGGGACGACCACAAGGGCATCAGCAAGAACCTTCGTGAGCGTTGCCCGGATATGGATCAGGCATGCGCGGCGTTGATTCGCGATCTGAAACGGCGCGGCTTGCTGGATGAAACTCTGGTGGTGTGGGGCGGGGAGTTCGGGCGCACTCCGGTTTCAGAGAGCGGCGACGGGAGGGATCACGATTTCTACGGGTTCACCATGTGGATGGCCGGTGGTGGCGTCCAGGGTGGATTGTCTTATGGCGCTACCGATGAATTTGGGTTCAAGGCAGTGGAGAACCGCGTTTCCATTCACGATCTGCATGCCACGATTCTTCATCTGCTGGGAATAGATCACGAGAAGTTGACTTATCCGTATGCGGGGCGGGATTTCCGTTTGACAGATGTGCAGGGGAATGTTGTGCGGGACATTCTGGCTTAAGCCAGATAGTTGGCTTTGGTTTGTTCTGCAAGTCGCTAAAGACACCCTGCCATGAATCTTCACTGGTTCGGGGATCGTACGCTGCGGATTAGTCGTGCACCCCGGCGCTTTGTCGAATTTTGTCGAATCAACCTGCAGCGTTCTGTCTGCGTCCACTGACAAATGGCCTTCAGGTCGGCATCGGACATTCTTGCGTCTGTGTGAATCGAGGTGTATTCGGGGAGCGGCATCCGGGCAATAATTGACTTGACAACTCATTGATTTCAGTCACTCTCTGGAAGATGTCTTTCTTCTCGGTGTTCATGTTCTTTTCTCCGGTTGAATTGGGGTGATTGCTTTTTGCAATTACCCTCTAGCAGCCCGTGGCGAAACTGCTTTTAGAGACTATCGGCCTTCCCGGCGCGTCCATTTCTGGGTAGCCGAATGCTCGGAGACCTGCCAGCAGTGCGTTGTGGCGTGATTCTGAAGGTCACCTTTCAGCCGGTATTCAGGTCGAGCGGCGAAGAGCAATTGCACCACGGGCTGCTAGGCCCACGCCAATGAGTGGGGGAGGCAAGGGCTATGGCCGGAGCAGCCGGAGGGGGATCACCCATCCTTGAAGCGAAGCGGAAAGGACGAAGCGAAGCGAAGGTCTGCACAAGCGGAGCGCGGAAGACTGGGGAGACCGGCTGCGGAGCCGAAACGAAGTGAAGGGAAGCCTTGACCGCGCCAGGGGCAACGCCCCTTAGGCCTTAGTTTTTCTTCGGGGCGTTGCGGGGTGTCCCCGCTCGAAGGGGTGGCGAAAGACGCAGAGCGGCTGAAGAAAGGGGAAAGCGTTCCCCCTGCAATAGCACGCTCAGTAATCTAGAGAGATCTTATTCGTGCAAGCCCATCTCTTCGATGAAAGGAGATGGGCGGTTCCGATGGTCGGACGTATCCCAAAAGATCATCAGCACTCGCATGGCCCTAGTCGCTGCCACATAGGTCAATCGTCGAGACTCGTCATATCGGGCTTGGCGCAGCACTGGATCTGCGATCTTCTTGACCGAAAAATGTGGGAGACGGTCGTCTTGGGCGTCCACCAGAGCAACCGCCTCGAACTCTCGCCCTTTGGCTCTGTGGATCGTCATTAGCTGAATGCATTCTGTAGGTCTCGCGAAGATTCCGAGATCTTCGACCGTTAAGTGCTCCCAATTGTCCCGCTCCATAATGTCGGCAATCATGCCTTCTGCCGACTCAATCAGTGATCTGCTGTGAACGGTGGGCAACAATCCACTTTCGAGCAGCACGTCCGTGACTGTCCTTGCCGCATCCCGAAGCCAACCCACGGCTAGTGGTGTCCGCGCCTTTGCTCTGGCTGACTCCTGCAACACCTTGCACACCACGACGCGCCCGGAATAGGCGAATATTTCCCTTCGTGGTTCGTTTGTCAGCTGGGTCAGAACGAAGAACAAAGCCTTCTGGACTGCAAAGGCGATCTCCGGCTCAGGGCTTTCACTGTAAGCACCGAGCGGTTCGGCAAGATGAGAAAACAAAAACGATCGTTTATACGGACGCGCACCCGGACCGATAACTGGGAAGCCGTGAGTTCGCAGTCCCCTAGCGAGGTGAAAAAGCGAAAGCCACCACGGAGCAAGAATCGCAACCTTGCCAAATGGGACGTTGAGCGACGCGACCGCTGGCAGAAAATGATTCAATATCCCTTCTAGTGGACTGGCTACGACATGGCTCTTGGGGGCCACCTCATGTCCCCTGTAACCACCGACTGCTTGCATGGAAGGAATAGTTGGACAAAGCCGTTCGGCAACATTGACGATCAGTTGCGAAGAACGAAAATTTCCCGTGAGGCGATGCACGGTCGTCGCCTCAACATGAATCGCAAACTCATTGAGCAAATTGGGTGACGCTCCAGAGAATCCGTAGATCGATTGGTTGGGATCGCCCACGCAAAAAAACTTCGTGCGTTGAAAACTATATACCGCCTTGAACAAGTGAATCTGCCCTGAAGACGAGTCCTGAAACTCATCCACGAGAAGCCACGCAAAGCGACTAGCCAAGGCGCTAGCGATAAAGGGGAACCGGTCCAATATCAGACACGAGTGATAAACAAGATCACCCAAAGTGGTGAATGCAGACTCGTCGAGCCATCGACACCAGTCCTCTGCTGCCAGGAACGAAATTCCCTCCGGAACGAATACTGATCCGTCCGGCATCCGATAGATGCCGTCGAACTGCTCCGCGTTGAAGGCTCCGATCTGGTACTTCAGCATCAGCTCAGCCCTCTTAACCTGAAACGCCTCGTCGTCGGAAGTCAGTAGCGTAAAACCGTTGGCAAAAACGGGTAGCTTCTTGTGGAAAGGACGGTAGATGTTTTGCAGGGCGAAAGCGTGAATCGTTGAGACTTCGTAGAAGTCGTCATCGCCAGAGAACGCGGTTCGCCTCAGACGACTCTCAATCTCTTCTGCACCAGCGTTTGTATGGGTTATACATGCGACTCTTCTCGCAGTATCCCGAACTTCTTCTATGCAACGAAGAAGCTTCGCAATAATCACCCGTGTTTTGCCACTTCCTGGGCACGACACCAAGCAGACATGTTCAGTTTCGACCACCGCCGCTCGTTGCTCTGCTGTCAGCAACATCATCCTATCCATTCGATAGCGCGGCGGATGTAGTAGGGCACTTCATTCCCAGGGCGAATCTTACGCGATACTACCTGTGCAAAACGCGCCTTCCCGAAGCGCTTCGCTGTACTGAGAACCGTCCTTCCAAGAGCGCTAAGATCTGGCACATTCATGGAAGCTGCGGCGTTCAGTAATTTCTGACTAACGCGTGGAGCTCCGAGGTCTCCAGCCGCTTGTCCAAGCATCTCCAGATTCCCTCTTAGCGTAAGTTCAAGCTCAAACGTTGTTTGTGATCGAAAGATCTCAACAAACGCATTTCTGAACGTCTCTAACTGTGGATCGCTTGCAACGACGTCATCAAGGTCTGGATCGGTCAACGTAGTATTCGCGTCGGAAGGTGCTAAATCACCATCCGCGACTATGGCACATTTTTTCTGTATTCCATCGGGGCCAAAGAGTTGGGCATAAGATCCAAAATGGGTACCAAAGATTGGAATGACTGCAATGCCCTTCTGATCTAGGTCGATACCCATGACCTGTTTAACCAAAGGAGGGATCAAGAACTGCTCCGCTGGTCCCTCAACAAGTAAGACGGCACGAGCGAACAGAAGACTGGATCTAGTCGCATCGAGGTAGCGCTCCAGATCGGCCTGAGCCGAGGGAAGCAGTTGAGGAATTGAACCGGGCGAGACTGATTGCGTTGCAGCTGTTCCGCCAGAGGTCAAAATGATTTGTGAAGCCAGCGGTAGTGCTGAAGCGATGTGAGTGCTGTGCGTCGTGATGAAAACCTGAACGTTTCGGCTCTGGAGAGTTGCCAGTAGCACCCTTTGGAGTTGCGGGTGAAGGTGGGCTTCTGGCTCCTCTACTAAGAGCAACTGACCGGCGGATTTCCCCTCTCTAACGCGTTGCTCAAACGAGGCCAGCAACATGCTTATGTAAAGAATATTGTTTAGCCCTAGGCCATTTCGTGAAGGATCGATATCGGTCATTCCATAACCGGTTAATAAAACTTTAAGTGCCTTCGAAATGTCGGCAAACGTCGGCTCACCTAGCCCCAAGCGGACATCTATTCCAAAAGCTGGCCCGACGGCGGCGCGAAACGAAGTGGTTAACTGTTGGCCAATGTCACCAATCGCCTGACTCGCGTTGATGTTGGCGTTGGCGGTACGAAGCTGTTCCACCAGTAGCGTTTGTTCTGATATGGGTATTTGCTTCTGCTCGACGATCTGTTGAAGTGGCGAAGAGCGAGGTTGACCGAGGCTCGCCTCAACGTCCCTGAGTGCGCCCATCAAGGTCACGAGAAAGCTTTGTTGTAGGTTCTCGCTGCGAAAGTAGCTTCCAAAGTCGTCGCTCCAAGCAGCCGTTGATACGTCTACCGTTTCGCCACCGCCGACCATCTCCCATCGGTAGTCAGAAAGCTTCAACGGAAGTATGCCCTCTTGGTTATTTGCAAGAGCCTCGCGGACAGTAGGAATAGGACGAAAGCGATATGTGACCCGTGCTCGATCAGGACCAATGAGCGCATCAAACGGCAGCGCTTCTTGTGCGGCATTTCCAGTGAAGCCAGCGAATTCGATGGCAACAAGTATCTGCTCTCCCAACGCGAACGAAATCCCAGTTGAGAAGTCAGTGGCTTGCAACTTTCGCCGAAAGCCTGCCATCGAACTGTCCAGCACCAAACGGACCGCATCTATGAGATTGCTTTTACCGACATTGTTTTCCCCAATGAAGCATGTGACTCCAGGTGATAACGGAACATCCAACAGACGGAAATTCCGAAAATTTCGGATTATTAAACGGCAGATATGCATCTCGATAGACCTCGAATTACGGTGCGTTGATATCCCACGTACCCACGAGAGATATACTCCATCATACTGCGGGAACACCGATTTCAGTGCAAGCCTTGCCCACATTCTTCTATGCCTGTAAAATCGTAACAGTTCAGGTACCAAGGAACACTGGTCAACCCAAGCCTATTTTGAAGCCACCAAGCCTTCCAAAATTGGGTGTATTGACCTACCGTTAGCGAGGATCCCTGACGAGGTGTGAACTCGCGAGTCACGCTTGTCGACAGCGGGCCTACCACATTAGAAGCGGATAGACTGCCGTGACCATCCGCGAACATAGAGACGTAGCCGAAGAACGCGGAAGCCCTCATCCTTGCTTCGGAGTTCTCGCTATCCAATAGGATGGCCATAGTATCCATCATGAGCTGAAGAGTAGGAGCCTTACCGCCCAGGTCCGTTGTTCCGGCCCGCTGCAGAACTGCGGCCAGAGGGGCATCAAGTGCAACAATCGTTCTTGTTTTGACTAGCAGGCTGCTGAAAAACGTTCCCGGCTATACATGGCCTCTAAATATCGCGTTTCCGCGCGGTCTGACGCGTTGAGACGAACAGCACGTGGGGGTGCCGCCGGGCAAAACGCACAGTTATTTCCCATTTCAGGCGCAC
>JBBRHU010000223.1:0-6019 GCA_038222255.1 Fimbriimonadales bacterium
GCCGGCAAGTGCCATTCTCCGCCCGAGTTCGAGCAGCGCCTGGAGTCGCATAACCTCGTAGGCCTCCAATCCGGTCGCCGCGCTAATGTCACTCGTAGAAGCCTCTCCAAGCCCTTGGAGACTTTGAAAACGCTGAAGGAGTTGTCGGCTTGCACTCTCAGCTTGTGCCACATCTTCAAGCCTTCGGCTGTAGCCAAGGGCGATGAGATCTATGGGTGAGGATGCCCGGACACCTTGGCTCCTTACTCGTGCGATCACTCCTGCTTCCGAACTCGTCACAGGAATCAGTATAAAGGAAGGTCAGATAGTTCTGAGACTAGTGAGTGCTTGCTTCTCAACTTTGTCGGCCTCTGGCGCGTCTGTCCACTTTCCGTCTGCCCGAAGCAAGGCGATGAGTTCTTCAACACCCTTCTCTTGCGGTATGCCGTTCTTGACGATGTCGCGCTTCCGGTAGAGGGTGATTTTGCCTCCAGCCGCGCCAACATAGCCATAGTCTGCATCGGCCATTTCGCCAGGACCGTTGACGATACAACCCATCACCGCGATGTCCAGCCCGACGAGGTGCTTTGTTGCGTCGCGGACTTGGTTGAGCACGATCGGCAGGTTGAACTTCGTGCGGCCACACGACGGGCAAGCGATGTATTCCACCTTCGTCTTTCGGAGACCAAGCGACTGCAGGATGTCGTAGCAGACAGGAATCTCGTGGATCGGGTCTTCGGACAGGCTAACTCGAATTGTGTCGCCGATTCCTTCCATAAGCAAGGTGGCAATACCGGCTGTCGACTTGATTCGAGCATATTCTCCATCACCGGCTTCAGTTACGCCCAGATGGAGGGGATAGGCCATCCCGATCTTGTCCATTTCTTTCACCATGAGCCGGTTTGCCGCAACCATGATCGGGACCCGGCTGGCTTTGAGGCTGATGTTTAGGTTTGTGTAGCCGTGCTTCTCGCAGAGCTTGAGATACTCGAGGGCACTCGCGACCATTCCGTTTGGAGTGTCGCCGTGAGTAACGAGAATTCGTTCGGACAGCGATCCATGGTTCACACCCACCCGCATTGCACGGTCAAACTTTTTGCAAGCCTCCAGCACGGGGACCAAACACGCTTCGATTTCCTCGAGTTCGCTTCCCCATTCGGTATCGCTGTAGGCAAGTTCGGCACGGAGCGACTCGATCTCATCATTTTCGCGACCACGCAGGTCGATCTTGCCGCCAGACTCGACTACCTCCGCCCTTGAACCGTGGCGCTTGAAAACGAAGAGGCCTGGATTGACGCGAATCTCATCGACGTGATTGGCCGCTTCTACTGCGATCGCACTGCCTTGATGATGTACGTCCGCCGTGAGCGGCACGTAGCGGTATTTCTCGCTGACCTTCGCTCGGATTGCTTCAAGACACTGGGCTTCCCCAAGGCTAGGCGTTGTCACACGGACGATTTCGCATCCCTCTCGGTGCAAAGCGATGATCTGGTCCACGCAGGCGTCAACATTTCGAGTCTCCTCTGTGATCATGGACTGGACGACCACCGGGTGGCCACCTCCCATCGTCACGGGTCCCACTTTACAAGGCGTGGTCTTACGTCGAGGATATGTCGTGTCGAGGTTCATGGTGGCTTGCGCGTCCCGAACAATTTTGGCATGTTATTGACTGGGACCCGCCCCCAGAGCCTTGTACGGAATAGGCATGTTAAGTTAAGGTAATTTGCACAAAGGCTATGAACGAAGAAGAGAGCAACGATATGCCTTCTTGGGACCCCTACACGGCGGTTCCATCGGAGGGTCCAACCGAGGACGTTCGAAGCCTTGCTGCGATTCTTTTTACAGATGTCGTTGGGTTCTCGAAAATGACGTCGCAAAACGAGGCCCGAGTCTATGTCGCCGTACAGCGCGATATGGGCATTATTCAAAAGCTTTGTCGCGCCCACAACGGTGAAGTACTCAACACGATGGGCGACGGCATGTTGATGTCGTTTGGCTCAGCAGTCGCCGCTATGACTTGCGCCCTTGAAATCCAGCGCACCCTGTACGTTCAAGCAAAGTCGCTACCGCCCCAGGAAGTCTTACATCACCGGATGGGTGTTCACCTCGGCGACATCATCCGCCGTGGAACAAACGTTTTTGGCGAAGGCGTGAATATCGCTGCTCGTCTCCAGGCAAAGTCGAAACCCGACGGTATTTGTTATTCTCAAAATGTCCATGACGTGATCAAGAGCAAGATGAAGGTCGAGGCGAAATATACCGGCCCGTTAATGCTCAAGAACATTCCTGACCCTGTAAAAATCTGGGAAGTTCCGCCGATCCGGGAGGGTGGCACAGTAGACATTGCCATGCCGGAGCGTCGGCACAGCGATATTCCCGGCGGTGCGGTCGGCATTCGTGCCATCTCTCTTTTCTTTACAGCGTCAATCATTCTCGTTATCGGAGGTTGGGGAGTGGTCGCGATGATCAACAAGACCAAAATTCCTCCAACATCGGGCACAGGCAGGCCAGTAACGGGTTTTACTGCGCCTGATAGGACGCGAAGGGACACCAAGACCGTAGACTCCAAAGACCCGGTGCAGGAACGTGGTCAGCTGAACCCCGGAGGGTCGACTCCGCTCCCAGGGCAGGGCACTACGCCGCCGGCGCTAGATGCAACAGCTACAGTAAAACCATTCTTGGCGAAATACGACTTTGACGGCGCTGTGACTGCGCTCGGACAACAGGGGCTCGACAAGACGCCTGAAGGTTTGGCTCTCACTCAGAAAATTGGCAGCGTCAAGGCGCTTTGGGCCTGGATTACGGATGAGCTTTCTGCGGCATCGCTAGAGAGGCCCCTGGAGACCCACCTTCAGAGCCCAAACGGGCAGATGATTCCCGCCAAGGTCTACTCCGCGAAAGAGGGGATCATGGTCGATGCAGGTTCTGGCCCGACCGCGAATGCTCTCACCGATTTCCGCCCGAACTCTATCCTAATCGTCGCTTCAGACCTCGCTGTGAAGCCTCTAAAGGCCGCGAATCCGAACGCCGCTGGGATGATCTCGGCGTTTGTCGAGCTGTACGGATTGCGTGCCTAGGTAGCGCAATCCGGTTTCTCTTCAGCATGTCTCATAATGTGGTGAAGAGAGGCCGCAACGATGCAAGATATCTTCCCGATTCGACGTGTTGATCACGTCCGGTTTTATGTTGGAAATGCCAAACAAGGCGCCTATTTTTATAGGAACATGTTTGGATTCGACATCACCGGATTCCATGGACTTGAGACCGGCCTGAAGCATGAGGTGGATTACCTGTTAGAGCAGGGCCAGCTTAGGTTCCTTTTGAGTGCGCCAATGCGACCCGATCACCCGATCGGACACGCTATCGCCAAGCACGGTGACTTCGTACAAGACATTGCTTTTGAGGTGGATGATGTTGACTGGGCGTTTCAGGCGGCAGTTGAGCGTGGAGCCGTTCCGGCGCGGGAGCCTTTTACGTTGGCTGATGAACAAGGTGAGGTGCGTCTCGCATCAATCCACGCCTACGGAGACACGCTACACACATTCCTAAATCGTGATAAATACAACGGTCACTTTTTGCCGCACTTTCGACCTGCCGATATCAAAGGCGAATCGATCGGACTGATCGAGGTCGACCACTGCGTGGGCAATGTTGAGCTTGGTCAGATGAATGAGTGGGTGAAGTGGTACGAAAACGTGCTCGGATTCAAGCAGCTCATCAGCTTTGACGATAACGACATCAGCACGGAGTACACGGCGCTCATGTCCAAGGTGATGTCGAACGGCAACGGTCGTGTCAAATTCCCGATCAACGAACCAGCGGCCGGAAAGAAGAAGTCACAGATCGACGAGTTCTTGGAGTTCTTTGGCGGTGCAGGTGTCCAGCACGTTGCACTTCGGACGGACGACATTGTCGCAACGGTGACTGCTCTCCGCGATCGTGGCATCGAGTTCCTGACAGTCCCACAGACTTACTACGATTTATTGCCGGCTCGTGTCGGAAAGATCGACGAGGAAATTTCTGACCTTCAGAACTTAGGAATCTTGGTGGATCGAGACGATGAAGGCTATCTGTTGCAGATCTTCACCAAGCCGATCACAGATCGCCCGACCTTGTTCTATGAAATCATCGAGCGAAAGGGAGCGAAGAGTTTCGGTAAAGGGAACTTCAAAGCTCTCTTCGAAGCGATAGAGCGCGAACAGGCCCTTCGCGGAACTCTCTAAAGCGCCCAGTTCGTCTTTAATACCGGTCCGCAATGCATCCAGATTGCGGACCGCCTTCGTTGAAAACTATGAACCGAACCCCTCGTCTTCTCTTGCTGCTGCTATTGACAGTCCTGAGCGTTTTCGCGATTGCTGAAGATCGGCACGTAATCTGGACCGCAAAGCTTGAGAAGCAGGGCGTAGCGAACGCAAAAGCGGTGGTCCTGCTCACCGCCAAAATCGACCCCTCGTGGCACCTCTATTCGCTCACGACGCCTGAGGGTGGCCCCTACATTACGGCAATCAAACTCACGGACCCGTTGAAGTTTGATGGCCCGGTCGTCCAGCCCAAATTTGCGCGAAAGAAGGACGAAGCGGTCGACGTCGACGTCGAGTTTTGGGAGAACGAGGCGACCTTCAAGGTGCCGATTGTTCTTGGTTCCGACCCCACCAAAGGTTCGGTGAGGGTGAAATATCAGGTTTGTAGTGGCTCGAAATGTTCGATCCCAACCTCGTTTGATGTTGCGCTAGATGGAACGCCTGACAAACCAGCCGGTGCAGATGTACCAGTCGAACCAAGCGTTGCGGCAACGACAGAAGGCGGCGCAACTCCACCGGCAGTAAAGGAAGCACCAGCAAAACCACAGGCAGCTGCTCCGAAAAATGATGTTGAACGCGCTCGAAAGCAGGGCCTCGTTCCTTATTTGCTTCTCGCAATCACCGCCGGGCTTTTCGCGCTACTCACACCTTGTGTGTTCCCGATGATCCCGATCACTGTCTCCTTCTTTAGCAAACAAAAGAAGGATGAAGATCCGAAGGCCGGCCTAAAGCAAGCCACTGCCTACTGCCTCGGAATCATCGGCACATTCACCGCTCTTGGCGTTGGAACGGCTGCAGTCTTTGGGGCGGCTGGAATCAGCCGACTTGCTAACAATCCGATTCTGAATTTGATGCTTGCGATCATCTTTATCGCGCTCGCATTTAGCCTCTTCGGGTTCTTCGAGATCGGAATTCCGCCAGCGCTACTGAACAAGTTTGCCAATCAGAAGCGAGCCGGATACGTGGGCCCGATTCTGATGGGTCTCACCTTCAGCCTGACATCGTTCACCTGCACGTTGCCATTTGTCGGAGCTTTGCTCGTAAGTGCCTCTCAGGGTGATCTGCTGTGGCCGATCCTCGGGATGCTGGCGTTCAGCTCTGTCTTTGCGCTTCCGTTCTTTTTGCTCGCGCTATTTCCGCAGTATCTCAGCAAGTTGCCAAAGTCCGGTTCATGGCTGGCGACGATGAAGGCGTTTATGGGCTTTATCGAGCTTGCCGCTGCGGTGAAGTTCATCAGCTCGTTTGACCTTGGAATAACCAGCAACGGCCTCGGAATCATTACTCGCGAGGTCTACATCGCGCTTTGGCTGATCTTAGCGGTCGGAGCGGGTTGCTTCATGGTCGGGCTCATCGATCTGCCGAAGGTCGGGAGTTCAAACAAGATCGGCTGGGTTCGACGTGGTATCGGCGTCTTGGCGTTTGTCGGTGCGGGATATCTGATTCCGGCGATGAACGGCGGGACACTTGGCGACCTAGATGCATTCCTGCCCCCGAGTCCGTATCCGGGCAAGCAAGGGAAGTCGATGGAAAAGTTGTCTTGGCTTTCGACTATCAAAGAAGGAAAGAAGGAATCTGCGGCGACGGGCAAGCCGATTCTGATTGACTTCACAGGGATCTTCTGCACCAATTGCAGGTGGATGGAACGCAATATGTTCCCGGTGCCCGAGATCGAAAAGCGGCTTGAGAAGTTCGTCCGAGTCAAGCTCTGGACTGACCGGGAGACGCCCGCCGATGATGCG
>JBBRHU010000224.1:0-6015 GCA_038222255.1 Fimbriimonadales bacterium
GCTCTTGGAGTTGATTCGGAGAGTAGGTCGCGCGCAAGATTGCTTCGGTCTGCATCTGTCGAAGAACTGCCTCCTCCGGCACGTCGCGCAGCTCCATCGCGCGAAGTTGGTGAATGTCCAGGCCCATGATTCCGAGCATCATCCACTGTTCTTCTGGGAGATCAGCCTTTAGCTGGGCCTCTAGCCAAGCGGTACGCCCCATTTTCTCCAGCGCATTCAGGTCGTTTTGTGAGTGTCCAAAACCAACTCGAGCAAGTAAGTGGGCGTCATCGGACGCGATTCGCTCTGGAGCAATCCACTCCTGCCCACGATGTTCAAAAGACCTGGCTTGACGAGCAACTATCGAACAACCAGACACGGCGGAAACTGCTCCAACCGCCAAGCCTCCCTGAATCAGATCACGCCGTGAGATGCTCATGAACTTGGGGTGCAGAGGGAGCGGCGATGGGCGTGCGACGGAAGGCCGCTCGAAGGCCCGCGCCGAATCCGATGATCAGAAACATCGGTGTCAAGAAGAACCAGCCAACGAGTGGAGACATCGCAAGCGCGCTTAGGAATCCGGCACCTTTAACAAGCCCAGCGTAAGGCGTCATCTCTGCGTGTCCTTCGCGGATTCGTTCCGAGAGTAGCTGCGCGATTCCTGCTCCACCAAATGAGGCTGTGCAGGCGATCATGCAGATGAGCCAGTAGCCAAAGAGCCGCGTCGCCGGGAGATTCAGGAGGATGACCACCGGCAAGATGCACACAACGATGCCGCCCAGACCGATGAAGAACGAACTCCAGAATCGAGATCGGATCATTGTTCCCGCATAGCGGGTCTTGTCGGGAAACAGCAATCCCGCCGCAACCATAAACGCCCACGCGCTGAAACCAATTGCCAGGATTGTCGCTACCAGGCCGAGAACGTCGCCAATCATGAATCCCATAGGTACACCTTCGTAAGTTGGACGATACTGAGCTTACGCACAGAAGCGGGGTTGGGATGAGGGACTGGGCAAGAATTCTTCAGTTATTTGTCGAAATCACTCCGAGCGTTTAGACTGGAGTGAAATGATGACGATCAGCGATTCTCTACGCGCTTTGGGCGCAACTGCCGAGTTGCTCTCAAATCACGATCGCGAACAACTAGATACCGAGGGTTTCCTGCAGATTCCTCATGCGCTCTCGCCTGAACAGGTTCGTCAAATCCGTCAACGGCTGGACGTGCTTCTAGCACAGGAGGGAGCCGAAGCGGGAAAGGAGGTCCATCAAGAGCCAGGGACGGAACGTCTCGCGAACCTCGTCAACAAAGGTGCCGAGTTCGACGTCTTCTACACCCATCCTCGAGTGCTTGCTGCGGTCGCACATGTCCTGCGAGGCGACCTAAAGCTCTCATCTCTAAATGCTCGATTCGCGAGTCCTGGCGAAGGATTGCAGGGCCTCCATGCTGATTGGGGACGACTGGAAACGCCCGGCGATTGGCAAGTTTGCAACTCAATCTGGCTACTCGACGACTTCACTCCAGAGAACGGAGCGACAAGAGCGGTTCCTGGATCTCACCTTTGGGGACCCAAGCTTCCGTCGGACGAGATGGCCGATCCGCGAGACACGCATCCCAACGAGCAGTTGCTCCTCGCACCAGCCGGAACAGTCTTTGTCTTCAACAGCCATACCTGGCACGGCGGCACTCGGAACAGAACGGATCGTCCCAGGCGGGCTTGTCACAGCTACTTCTCTCGACGTTCCCAGCCTCAACAACTTGATCAGCGCGCTTACATTAGCAACGACACACTTTCGCGGATCAGCAATGCCGCCCGAGTGATTCTCGACGTTTGAGTGAGAGGTGCTATAACCGAAGTATCTGCGGAGAAACGAAATGGAATTCCTAACACACTATTGGCCAGCATTTCTCATCGTGCTGTTGTTGCTACTGACTCCGCTTGGAGCTTTCTATGCGGTCCCGCAGCAAGAGCTCTTTGTGATCGAACGGCTCGGCAAGTTTGTGCGCATCGCCCAACCCGGGTTGAACTTCAAGATTCCCTTCCTTGAGTCGATTCGTGGAAAGATGTCGTTGCGCGTCAAGGAGATCGACATCCCTGGCGACTTCAAAACCAAGGACAATGTCTTCATCAAAGTGATGGTGCGAGTGCAATACTTCGTGCTCGCGAGCAAGATCTACGATGCGTTCTATCGGCTGACCAATCCCGAACAACAGATCGCCGCCTTCGTTCTCAACACCGTTCGTGCCGAAGTTGCCGGAATGAACCTGCAAGATGTGTTCCTTCACCAAGATGCGATCGGAACGGCGGTTAATCAACAACTCAGCCAGCGCATGTCTGACTTCGGATTTGAGATCAACAACAGCTTGATCACCGCCATCCTCCCTCCGCCCGAAGTGGTCGATGCGATGAACAAGGTGCTCGCGACTCAAAACCTGATGCAAGCTGCACAGAATGAAGGCGCGGCACTCAAGATCAAAGCCGTGCTTGAGGCGGAAGCGAGTTCGGCGAGTAAGAAGCTGCAAGGCGAAGGCGTTGCTGCCGAAAGGATCGCGATTGCCCGAGGAATCCTCGAATCCGCAAACCTCTTGGAAGCGGGAATCGCAGGAGTTTCCAACAACGAAGCGATGAAGACGCTCTTGCTGACTCAGTATTTCGACACGATGAAAGACATCGGCGCGAAGTCTGGCTCCCGAGTCATCTTCCTCTCGAACTCCCCAAGTGGTTTGAAAGACGCCGAGGCTTCCATCATGTCTTTCATGGCCGCTCAAGAAGGTTCGATCGCTGCCGAACGTGGTCAGCACGTAATTACAGAGCACCAGTAAGAACTTTCTAAGCTCCCTACTCTCGGTTGAGAGCAGGGAGCAAGCAGACTAGTCGACCCAATCGGCGACGTAGAGGTTGGTCTCGCCTCGAACTTTGCCGAGTCGGTTGGAGCCGAACACGATCTTCTTTCCGTCGCGAGTCCACATCGGGAATCCGTCGAATTCCTTCGTCTTGGTGATTCGCTCAAGCCCAGTTCCGTCGAGGTTAATCATCCAGAGATCGAACTCGCGGCCTTTCGGGTCGCCGTAGTTCGAGGAGAAGATCACCCGCTTTCCGTCTGGGTGGAGGAAGGGCGCGAACGAGGCTGCGTTCAGGTGGGTTACCTGGCGATGATTCCGTCCATCGGCGTCCATGATCCAGATCTCCAGTTTCGTCGGTCGAACGAGGTTCGCCTTCAAGAGCTCACCAAACTCAGCCTTCTCTTGTGGGTTGCCAGGAATTTGCCGTCGGTAGACGATGTGCTGCGAATCCCAGCTAACGAATGGGCCGCCGTTGTAGCCGTAGGTGTTCGTGAGCACCTTCACGTGCTTACCGTCAAGGTCGCTTCGACAGATCTGCAAGCTTCCGTTCACCATCGCGGTGTACGTCATGAACTTGCCGTTGGGAGCGATCGTGGTTTCGGCGAGGTAACCAGGCTGATCAACCACTTTCGTGATGCTGGTGCCGTCGGGCTTGGCCTTATAGATCTTGAAATCAGGATTGACCATCCACACGTAGCCCTTGCTCATATCAACGGGCTTTTGGGCGCCTTCGTTGTACTCGTGAGTCGAGCTGAAGTAGATCCAGGACTCGTCGGGCGTGAAGTAACTGCA
This sequence comes from Fimbriimonadales bacterium, assembly GCA_038222255.1. Taxonomy (GTDB): domain Bacteria; phylum Armatimonadota; class Fimbriimonadia; order Fimbriimonadales; family Fimbriimonadaceae; genus Fimbriimonas. Next base: position 3,617 of record JBBRHU010000224.1, read on the forward strand.
TGTGCAGCGGCCCTTGCCCGTGCTGATGAGGTGCTTATTCGAGCCGTCAACGTTCATCTCGATGATCTGCTCATCTGCCCAGCCCGGCTGCCGAGTTTGGTAAACGATCTTGTTTCCAGCGACGTTCCAATAAGCCTCAGCATTCTGGCCCCCGAATGTCATCTGGCGAACGTTCTTAAGGTGCCGTTCGCCAAAAACTGGGCGGCACTCTTTGCTGTCCGGCCAGGTCGACATTTGTGTGAATGGCGCAGCCGGATCAAGTTCTGGAAGGAAAACGTGGTTGAAGCAAGATGCCGCGTGGGCATGGCTACCCAGTAATAGCCCGGCGACAAGAAAAGAAGCCATCTCCTACAGTGTATTCAAGGAATACCAACACCTAGGTTTCCCCAAGTGTCGATTGCTTGCGTTTCCTAACGAGGACGCTTGCTTCCTAAGTAGGAGATTTCGGCAGACCCTCCTAGGCCCGTCTCAACAGATCTGCGCCAATCCAACCCGTGATCGTGCCGAGGAAGACGACGTTTCCTCCGAAGAGGAAGACCTGCGAAACGGCGAGGGTGCGTGAAAACAAAGCCCCGATCGTCATGAGAATCAAGGTTGCGGCAACGCCCGCGAGCATCCTTGTCAGCGATACGCTAAATGCCTTTTGCGCCAATCCAAATCCAACGTACACTAGCCCGCCGAGCCAAAAACTGATCATCGCGAGTGCGGTGATCAGCCATATCTGACCTGCTCTGCCGATGGTTGTCGTTTCGAAAGTGTCTAGGAAGTGGCCGATGGAGAGGGCAGATCCCACCGCGATTCCTGCGAAAAAGAGCATTGAAACGAGCCCAATCGTCCACGTGGAGAGGAACGGAACATTGACGAACATCGGTCGCTCCGCGCTGATCGTGACGTAGACGACACAGCATAGGACTAGGATCGCCCCGAAGCAAAGCGTGACGAGATTTCGTTCTTTTGACTCCAGCCGAATGTTCTTGTTTCTTCCTTCTTTTAGCCTTGAGGAACCCAGAAGCTGTTCATAGCGCTCTTGGTAAGTCGGGTTGCGAGGATCGAACTGGGCCGCATAAGCATAGTATTGAGCCGCTTCGTGAACCTGCCCCCTGGCCCGCGCAATATCTGCGAGAATGCCATAGGGAATCGCTTCGCGACCGCTTTGACTCAGGATGTCCCACGCTTTCTTCTCCGCGTCAGCGACCTGGCCGCGATTGAACATCACTTGAAGTTGGGCAAGTTGTTGCGGAACCGTCTGGACCTTCGGAGCCTCTGGCTGTGGAGCTGCGGGTTTCACGGGCTCGGGCTTTTGGGTCGCCGCTTTGGCGGCAGCGGTCGCTGCCTGCGCAGTTGGCTTTGGCGGAGCCATCAGGTCGAGCGTCACGTTATAAACATTTCGCTTCCTGGTGTCGCTAAGGACTCCATAGGCTTCGGTTGCAGAAAGGAAGACGGGCTTGGACTGAGGGTCCTTTGAACGATCCGGATGATGCTCAAGCACGATCTTTCGGTACGCCGACTTGATTTCTTGTGGCGTACTCTTCCGACTCACACCAAGGGTGTCGTAGTGCGTCCTCATTCACATCAGATCCGTGTAAATCGGACCCGTGTTAATCTTGGCCTATTCAAGCCTGTTCGTGAGTCCCAAAGTCTTCAGAGCCTCGGTGAGGGCTTCAACTGGCAAGCCAATCACGTTACTCAAACTCCCTTCAATCGATTCAATAAACACCGCCGCACCGCCCTGGCTGGCATAGCCGCCTGCCTTGTCCATCGTTTCGCCCGTTGCTACGTAGTCAGAAATCTCTTGGTCTGACATGTGGCGGAAAGTGACTCTAGTTTGGTCGAAGCTCGAGTGTTCAATCCCTGGACCGACTACTGCGAAGCCGGTGATGACGGTGTGTGTTCGTCCCGAGAGCTTTCGCAACATCGCGTTGGCGTCGGCGACGTCGGGTGGCTTTGAGAGTTGCACCCACTCCCCTTGATCTTGAAACGCAACCACGGTGTCCCCTCCGATCACCATCGCGCCGAGATTTACCTTCGAAACGTGCTTTGCCTTGTGCAGGGCGAGGGAGCGGGCGGTTGCGAACGGATCGGTCGTGGTCAAACTGTCTTCATCTAAGTCCGCCGGAACCACCCGAAAACGCGGATGAATCTGTTTCAGTAGCTCAATCCGCCGAGGAGATGCGCTCGCAAGAATCAGCTTGAAACGATCGGTCATCCCTCGATGCTACCAGTGAGCCAGCCCTCAATTCAGAAGGCTTTCAACACGCACCATAATCTCAACATGGACTACGGATTGAAAGGGAAAGTCGCGATGGTCGCGGCGGCGAGCAAGGGGATTGGCCTTGCGACGGCAAAACTGTTGGCCTCCGAAGGCTGCCTTGTGAGCATCTGTGCGCGTAACGAAGAGA
>JBBRHU010000225.1:0-6012 GCA_038222255.1 Fimbriimonadales bacterium
AAGACCCCACGTTAGATATGCAGTTTGTATTGCCGGAGAGACGGGGGGTAATAAATCCGCTGGCGATCACTATGCCTGCTTCTGCACCGACCCAATCACCCGGGCAGATTGTAGGTGAAATGTGGACGGTCCCCGCACCGCCACGTACTGGCACTTTTATTGCGACTCGTCAGGCTGACGGAAACTGTGAACTCACCGTTGACTTTGCGCAGACGGCGAAAGGTGTTTTTGCTCCAGAAAGTTTTATTGACTACTGCACAAACTTTAGAACCGGCACGACCAGGTTTACGAATCCGCTGATCTCGACGAATTTTCAGTCGCGCGATGTGTTCGCTCAAGCCGGCCCGCTTTCGGGATCGACAATGCCAACGCAAAGTCTGAGAATCCAAGGCGGCCAAGGGATCAATCCCGAAACGACGAAGATGGTTTCTGTCCGCTTCGTGAACGCGGGAGTTTACGAGGTCCTAAAATGGCTCCAACTCCAGGGGTTTGACTTTATTGCCACGAGCACCGCAGTCGATCCAAAGATCACGGTCACCCTAAGTGTCGAAAATCGTCCGCTTGGAGAGGTCGCGAACTCCCTCGCTGCCGCGCTTGGCGGTTACTGGGAGCGAGGAAACGGAACCCTCAGAACTTTCAAGAAGGGTATGAGCTATAGCCTCTCAGCTCCAGCGATGCCGAGAGGATTGACTTTCACCGCCCCAACGGTTACTACTCGGCCCAGTCCTTCAATGCTCACGATGCCGAGCATCCCCACTGTACCTACCGCAGCCTGGAGGAGCCCCGATTCGGCTCAGATGAAGCAGTTTGCCGAACGCATGAAGTCGATGATGGGCGACATGAAGAAGCAGCTGAAAGACATGATGAAGTCCAAGCCTTCCGGCGAGAATGAAGCCGAGATGAAAGCGTGGGCGGAACGGTTCTCGAAACAAATGGACAAGCAATTTGGACCTGAGTTCGAAAAGCATATGCGTGACATGGAGAAGCAGTTTGAAAAAAGTTTCGATCACAACCTGCTTACTGTGCCTGGAAAGACATACAATACCAACCCTTTGAGTAAGCAGCAGATCGAGGAGCTCAAAGCGCTCGGTAAAGCGAAAGCTGTGGATCCATCTATTTGGCGAGAATCTCAGGGCAGGCTTTTCGATACGAAGAAACTTGAAGAACTCAAAGCGCAAGGCAAGCTCAAAGTTCTTGAACCCGCGAAGAGAGAATCTAGTCTCACAAGGGGCACGCTCCAATTCGGTGGGCTCGGTGGAGTTGTTCTGACGGACACCAAGTCGCTCATGGACTCCATCACTCCTGATCAGAGAGCAAAAATGGAGAAGCATGGTTACTTGCGGCTCGAAGACCTCACTGCTCGGCAACGAGCGATGCTCGGCAACCCGACTGGCACATTTGAGATCTCCGTCTCAATCGATAACAAGTCGATCAAGATCAAGAACAAGTAAGTAATCGGCGCACCATCTCACGACTCACGGCTGTGAGACCACTGAGATGGTGCGTCAAACTATTTGTATGGCTCGACTGTTCGTTTCCATCGGCTCGTTTCTCGCGTTCATGGCGGTCGCAGCGGGTGCATTCGGAACGCACGCTCTTCGCGACATCCTCACTCCAAAGATGCTAGAGGTGTGGCAGACGGGAGTCAACTACCACCTGATCCACGCCATTGCCATCATCCTCGTCGCGTCATTGATCAAGGAGGCTCCTTCGAAGCTCCAGAAGGCGGCGGGAATTCTTTTTGTCACGGGGGTCCTGGTCTTTTCCGGTTCCCTGTATCTGCTCGCCGCCACCGGCACTCGTTGGCTGGGTGCGATCACCCCGCTTGGAGGAGTTTGCTTTCTTTCAGGGTGGCTTTGCCTTGGACTTTCGTCGAGAACAATGCGTTAAGCGATATGCTTAGCGCATGACGTTTTTAGCATTCGCGATTGCTGCGACATTGCATAAGCCTGTAGCGCAGACGCCGGACTTGCAGTCCGAATACGCCAAGAAGATTGCCGAGTTTACGACCGAGCCCTTTTTCCTTACCGATTGGGTGGATCACCTTCCGATTAAGGCCGGGCTAAAGTCGCCACTCGAATTCTTCGGGCACATCTCTGGTGCACCGAATGTGCTCTCGTACAGCACCCAACTTGCGGAATATTATCGCGTGCTTGAGCGAAGTTCGAAGCGCATAAAGGTGATCTCGCTTGGCCGAAGTGAAGAGGGAAGAGAGATGGTCGCGGCCGTGATCTCGGACGAGGAGAACCTCGCACGACTCGACGACATCAAGAAGGCGAACGCCCTGCTGAGCGACCCTCGAAAACTTAGTGGCGCGGCTGGCGTCGATACCGCAATCCGAAACGCGATGCCCATTTATTGGGCGACCGGAGGAATGCACGCTCCAGAGTCTGGTCCGCCAGAAATGCTGGGAGAGTTAGCCTATCGGCTCATTGCGAGTGACAAGCCCGAAATCAAGGCGATCCGCAAGAACTCGATCATCATGTTGACTCCTGTCCTCGATGTAGATGGAAGAGACCGAGTTGTCGACCTTTACATGGCTCGAAAAAAGAATCCGCAGGGTGTCTTCCCGAGTCTCATCTATTGGGGTAACTACGTTGCCCACGACGATAACCGAGACGCCATTGGCATGTCGTTGCAACTGTCCAAGTCGATCATGCGCACTTGGCTCGAGTATCACCCGACCGTCTTCCACGACCTCCACGAGAGCGTCCCCTACCTCTATATCTCAACTGGTACAGGACCCTACAACCCGTGGCTTGACCCGATCACGATTTCGGAGTGGCAAGAGATGGCCTACAACGAGATTCAGGGAATGACCCTTCGAGGCGTTCCGGGAGTCTGGACACATGGCTTCTACGACGGATGGGCGCCGAGCTACGGTTTTTATGTCGCGAATGGCCACAACGGTGTAGGCAGGTTTTACGAAACATTCTCTGGTGGTGGTGCAGACACGGGAATCAGATCGGCGGGAGATACAACTAAAGAGTGGTTCAGACCCAACCCCCCTTTTCCTCAGGTCCGCTGGTCCGTTCGAAACAACGTAAATCTTTCGCAGTCGGCGCTGTTAATGGGGATGTATAAGGTTGCGACGGAGCGAGACAAGTTCCTTCGAAACCTATACACGAAGACCGCTCGATCGATCGCGAAGGCGAAGACCGAAGGCCCGGTAGCCTACGTCATCCGGAACTCCGCAGACCGCCAGTATGAGGCTTCACGAATGGTTCGGCTGATGCAACTCCAGGGTGTCGAGGTAAGCGAGCTCAGCGGCCCAACAAAAGTCGGTGAGGTTAACTTTGCTAAGGGCGACTACGTCATCCGAATGGATCAGCCTTATTCGCGCATGGCCGACATGTTGCTCGACAGCCAGTTCTATAAGGCGACCGACCCGCGTTCTTACGACGATACGGGCTGGCAGCTTGGGCCGTTGTTCGATCTCGGCGTGACCAGAGTGAAGGATCCCGCGTTGCTCGAAGCACCCATGTCCCTGACTGGGGCTAAGACGGAAACAAAGGTCAAGTTGCCTGCGCAGTCACCTAGAGTCGCCTACGTGCACACTTGGACAAGCACTCAGGACGAAGGATGGGGCCGAATCGCCCTTGACGAGATGGGAGTGCCCTACAAGTACGTTTCTATCCACGAGCTTCGCGACACCGTGAATCTCAAGGCGAAATACGACGTGATCATTCTGCCGCAGACAGGCGGAACGGGTCAGTCGATTGTTCGTGGCATTCCGAAGGTCGGAAAGCCGATTGCCTGGCAGCGAACCAAGGAAATGCCGAATCTCGGCGGGCCTGACTCCACCGATGACATTCGCGGTGGGATCGAACTCGAGGGCGTCGGACATCTGAAGAAGTTTGTGGAAGACGGCGGGAAACTCGTGGCCATTGGAAACATGTGCCGTATTCCGGTGGACTTTGCATTGGTGACGGGAGTGTCGATCGTAGAACCGAAGGAGCTGAATGCACCTGGCGGAGTCTTCAAGCTCGATCTCTTGGAGAAAGATTCAGTGGTTGCGAAGGGCTACCACGAGACAACGGGGGCTTACTTCAACTCGAACACCTTGCCTATGCTTCAACTCGGCGGCGGTTTCGGTGGTGGACGAGGTAGACCGGACACCAGTGGTCGCGCAAGCGGCCGAGGCTCTCTCACCGATCCAGACGTGGTGCAAGGTCGTCCTCCGTACACACCTAAGGCAAAGCCGGGAGACACTCCGGCTGGCGGTGGGCAGGCTCAACGCCCTTCCTATCCACGACCGAAGGCTGTCTTCCGATTCGCAGACAAGGATTCCGTAATCTTGAGCGGCATGATCACTGGCGGCGAAGAACTCGGCGGAAAGGTCGCCGTAGCCGAATGTGAAGTTGGGAGAGGGAAGGTCTTCCTTTTCTCGATCAACCCGTTTTGGCGAGGCATGACCGTCGGCTCCTACCGGATGATCCTCAACATCTTCCACGAAAAATGATAGTTCGAGAGTGTAGTCTCGCCGAGGTGGCAGCGGTATTCGATGCCACCTTTCGGGACGAAGATATTTGGACTCCCACGTTTTCGACCGCCCCCAACTCGGTTCGGAGCGATGCTTCTGCGTGGAACTAGACGGCCAAATCGTAGGAGGATTGCTTGTGACGCTGACAACGAAAGTGGTCTTTCCAACCGCGCTTACGGTTTCGGCTGAGTTTCGAAGACAAGGAGTCGGCAAGTCGTTGATTGCGCACCTGATTAATCAAAAGCTCCGAGTTCAGGTTGGAGCTGGCCCGGGGAGCTATCTCTTTCCGGGCATTGACATAGCTCGCTACGCACCTGCCGTCGCTCTGTTCGAAAGCTTGGGATTCACTGAGAAGTTGGCTATCGTCAGCATGGATCGGAATCTGGACGATATCGTAGCAGGTCAGCTCGGCGATGGTGTTCGCGTTCCGACTGAAGAAGAGCGCGCACTCTTGGTAGAACCAATGACCTCTGAATTTGGCGAGGGATGGGGAGAAGTCATTCGCTCAGCTCCACTAGACCGATTGCTTTTGCTGGAGGTGGAGGGCAACTTCGTAGGTTTCTCGCACTGGAACGGTGAGCGATTCGGCCCGATTGGAGTGCTACGTTCGATGCGAGGTCGAAAACTGGGTGACAGGTTGACCTTCTCCATGCTTGCTCGTCAAAAAGCGGCGGGTCACAACCGAGCGTTCTTTATGTGGTCGTCGGTTGGATTGGCTCAGAAGTTCTACGAGCCCCTTGGCTTCCAGACTCGCCGCCGATTTACCGTACTTGAATTCACCCCCGAATAGGAGGGAGCCCTCCCACGAAGGAGAGGGCGTTGGTTGGAAGGGAAGTAAGACTAAACCTTGATGTTGATGGTGGAACCGGAGTGGTTGTCCCCGTCGCCGTCAGGATCTGAGGTGGGTGTGGTCGGTGGTGATGCTTGGCCGGAATGCTTGGCTCGTCGAGCCTGCATGTCGGTCTGGATCGTTGCAAACGCCTTTTGAGCGGCGCCTACGTCACCACTGCTCAGCGCTTTTCCTAGCGCCTCCATGTCTTTGGCCATCGGGGAATTGCTGTTAGCTCCACCCTTGGGCGCGTTTTGTTGAAGCGCCTGAAACGCTTTTTGGGCACCGGCGAGATCTCCAGACTGAAGAGATGAATCGAGTGCCTTGAAATTCTGGGCGTTTCCTGACTCGTGATGGCGGTGGGTGTGCTGGGTTGCACTTGCTCCTGAGATGGCTCCATTGATCATGATTTTCTCCGAAGGAACGTTGCACATCTTGGATGCCTTCACTGGCGGTCTGCGGTGCCTTGCTCCTGACGTATTCATCGGTGTAATTGAGCGGTGAGCAGGTTCAATTACCGGGGAGCAAGCCGCGACGGGCACTTATCAAAGACAATCCGGCCTAATCGTCGGACCCAGTCCGGGTCCGTTTCTTATTGATTTCGTTTCGCAGCCCAGCCTTCCACGCAGTAATTCGCATGGAGGTATGCAGGTCGTATCGAGAGCAACGGCAAATAGATGATTGGATTCTCGCATCAAAC
>JBBRHU010000226.1:0-6007 GCA_038222255.1 Fimbriimonadales bacterium
AAGTCTCGCTCGAACTGGGTCGCCGGTTGATCTCAGTGTTCGTCCCCGATGAAACGGGCAAACGGCCCCTCCACGAAGACCTTCGCTACGCTACGGACCCGCTCTGGAAAGATCTCATTTTATTCTATGAGTATTTCCACGGAGACACGGGACGCGGCGTGGGCGCAAGTCATCAGACCGGTTGGACAGCCGTCGTAGCAAAGTTGATCGACCAGTTCGCGATGTATGGTGACTTGCTCGAAGCCGACACGAATCCGCCTGGAACCGCCTAAATTCGGTCAGGATTCGCCACCGTCCTTTCACCGCCTGCCGTTCCTGTGTTCAGAGTCGTCGCGGGTTCGACGAGGAGCACGTGAACTTCTTCGTCGGCAAATGGCTTGTGGTCGACGGTCCTTGGAACGATGATGAACTCGCCTTCCTCAATCCACTCCGACCGATCGCGAAAGTCCATCCGAAACCTTCCGCATACCACAAGAAACATCTCGTCTTCGTTCTCGTGCGAGTGCCAGACGAAGTCGCCGATGAACTTCACCAGCTTCACGTGCTGCCCGTTTAGCTCGCCAACAATCTTCGGGGACCAGTGGTCAGTGAACGAATCGAGTTTATCGGCGAGGTTCACCTTGGGGGTCATGAGAGGATTATGACGTCCGTCGGGGCCGAGTTCACGCCGCGGTTATTTCGGATCCTGCGTGTGCGTCGGGTGCGATGGCAAGACCGAGAATATATGTGCGAGGAGCGCCGAAGCCACTACCGATCGCCAGGTCGATCGGTTGTCGGGTCGCCAGGGAGATCGGTCACCAGGTCACCAGGTCGATCGGTCACCAGTTTTCCAGGTTCCGCGTTTCCCAGTTCTTGTTTGCCGTCTTCCCATTTTCCCTTTTCCCTTTTCCCTTTTCCGGATTCCCTGAAGGGGAAATATTCTACAGCAAAGATAGTATGTGGGGATGTCAAGTCATAGCGGCTTTTTGCTCCGTTATCGTGTTCATTGGCGGCTCTCCCTGCCAAGGAGTGCCGCGTTTCATGACAGCCACGACTCTGACAAAGAGCCTTCTCATCACTGCGACGATGGCCTGCAGGTGGGTTCGACCCTTGGCTCGAAGACCTGCGTAGAGATCGGTCGCCCACGCGAGGTGCCTCACCGCATAGAGCGCAGGCATGTAGAAGGCTCCCTTCAATCTCCTGTTGCCGTTTCCGATGCGCGATTTGCCCGTACGCTGCCCGGAAGCATCATCGATGGGCGCTAACCCCGCATATGCACTGAGGCTCGCAATGCTAGCTGTCTTCCAATTCTCGGGCAGCTCACTCACGCAAACTCGTGCAGTTTCTGGACCTATGCCCAAGATGCTCTGAGCCACTTGATAGACTTCAGCAAATGGCGATGACTCGACTTGGCTCTCAAACTGCTTTCTTCCTGCCTTCAACTCAGCGGACAGCGCATTGATCGCACCGGAGTACACCGACTTGGCGGACGAATCAATCTCAGGCATATCACGCCGCTTCTTGAGCTCAGCAATACACTCTCTGATGCTGTCCAGGGCTCTGGACAAATCCGTGAGTGTCTGACGCTCTGGCGATCTAGGCGTATAACTCGGCAGTAGATTTCCGGTGGCAGAGAGTGCCTTGGAATCCACGGGATCGGTCTTTGCCGCAGAACCAATCGCCTGAGACAGCCGACGTGCTTTGAGCGCGTTGTGAACGCGAATTTCGATACCCGCCTCCCGCAAAAGGCGAACGAGCAGTCTCTCGTATCCACCGCTCGCCTCAACATGCACGACACAAGGGCGGGGAAGCCTCTCAACTAAAAGCGAAAGAGGTTCCTGCGAGTTCTCGACTTCGAATGGCTTGGCGCGATCAATCGAGACGAAATGCATTGCCTTGTGAACATCTATTCCAACTTCAGCAGCTACAATATTCATGGTCGACTCCTTGGAACCAAGTGTCCACGGATCAGCCTAGTTGCAAACGGAGCCCCCCGTCACAACGACGGGGACTCCAAGATAGTATTCGAACCCGTTGGACACCAGTGGGGCCGTCCTCTTCGCTGCGAAGCTGAACTTCAAGGGCGAACACGGCCTGTTCCCACCAGATTCCATCCCTCTTCTTACTAGGGCGCGAGCCCTGGAAACACCGACGCATTAACCCGACCCAGGCAACCCTTGCTTCTACCAATGGCCGCTCAACTCTGATCGCCGCCGTTCGCTCTACTTCAAAAACTGGGGACGCAACGAGAAATAATCCATCACCATCGTCCCATTGATGCTGCCCGATTTGACACCCACCAAGACCCCAAACCGCACATTTCCGAACGTCGCACGCGTCAGAAAATCCTTCGCTTCCGATTCAGATGCAAACCCGTTTACACTCCAGAATTTAGCGACCTCTTCCTTCAGGCGGGCAGAATCTTTATAGTCATCGAGCTTCTGGCCTGGTTTCGGAGCGTCTAGCGCGACTTGGCGCAGTCGATCCCTGAGTTGCTCGCATGCGCTATTGAACTCGGTTCGCCATCGCTTTACCAGCTTCTCTGCCGCCTTCAGCGCAACCGCTTCCGCGGCTTCTTGACGAACTCCATCTTCCGGAAAACCAAAACTTGTGATGTGGAAGTCGGCCCTCGCAGACTCTGAAGTTGGCGGTCGAGTGGAACGCTCCGAAGGTGTGAGCTGTCGAGCACCTGTTGAGCCTTCATGTCTCTTTCGAGCCTCAGGTGCTAGGTTCGCATCCACCGAACGGTTAATCGTTCGAGTTCCGTCAGTCAACTCAAACTCGGATCTGGGAATCACACTGATCAGAGAATTATCCTCAACCTTAGAGTTGTAGGTGACCACAAAGCGGCCGGAAATCATTCGCTGGGCCTCTGCCGAAACGGCCGAAAGTTCAATCGTTCCATCTGCTGAAACGTGCTTTGAAAGGTCTTCAATACAAAGAAATGCTGCCTTCTTTTGCTCATTTAGCTTGGGATCAATTAGTAAGTAAGCAGAAAAGGCAGGGTCAGTCGAGACTTCCGCCGGTTCCCACTTCGAAAACTGCTTCAGGAACGCTTCTCGACTTCCCAAGGCTTCGCGCGAGCTAAGGTGTGGGTGGCCGGATGTGCCTATCGTCAACACAACACACCCTCCTGACCCCGCCATAAACAATGTCGAGGCAAGAATCCCGACGATCACTCTACGACCCTTCGAAAATCTTCACTTGTGTCCCAGGTTCGCGTGCGGTTTCTCGTTGGGAGTCTTAGAGGCCTCTCCGCGAACTTCCACTCGACTCGTTCCGCGTCAACCAACGATTCTTCACTGCTGCTATAGTACCAAGAATCTAGATTGGTCTCTCGGTTGTAGGTGAGCCTTGCATAGTAAGTCTCACCTGGATTTACATTGATTGGCGCAAGATCGGTCGCGGCATGGTAGTAGTTATAGTGCTCAGATAATGGAGCAAATCCGGTGTTCACAGGGCAAGCATCATCAGTGGACCCTACGACCTTTTGCATGGTGACTCCCGTTCCCGAGGGCGGAACATAAGACGTCCAAGTGGATCCGCTCTCATTCTTTAGCTGAAACACGTTTTCCAGGTGAGCAACCGAGGAGTCAGTAGTTGGAAATCCTGGCACTTGCGTATAAGTAGCCGGGACAGCACTGTCAGGTGGACCAGCTTGACCACAATGCAGTGAAAAGGTTACTATGAGCGCGAATGTGATATTTATCTTCTCGGCCATATAATAATATATTTTTCAGTTTTTTGGAAGTTATTCGGTTCGGTTCAGTGTCAGTTCACTATTTTCGGTTTTTAGTGTCATGTATTTGGAGGTTCCTCATCAAATCCTGTGGGTTGTCGGTCGGATTCCGGCGTGGAGTTGGGGCGAGCCACCAGACGGGTTGGACGGCGGTGGTAGCGAAGTTGATCGACCAGTTCGCGATGTACGGTGATCTGCTCGAGGCTGATATGAGCCCGCCCGGAACAGCCTAAATAAACTCTGGGTTGGCCACCGTCATCTCACCGCCCGCGGTTCCGGTGTTCACCGTGGTCGCTGGTTCGAACAGGAGGACCTCAACCTCAAGTACTTCCACATTGAGACCGAATTCCTTCTGGCGCCATCAACCTCAAAGGGCACCTACTTCAAAAACTGCGGTCGAAGCGAAAAATAATTCAGAACCATCGCTCCATTTAGGCTGCCCGTCCTCGCCCCGGCCAACACAGTAAACCGCACGTTCCCAAACGTCGACTGTGTCAGAAAATCTTTGGCTTCTGATTCCGATGCAAAGCCGTATGAACTATAGAACTTCGTCACTCGCTCCTTAAGCTTCGCCGAATCTTTGTAATCATCGAGCTTCTGACCGGGTTTTGGTACCTCAAGCGGGATATGAGCCAACCGGCCACGAAGCTGCTCGCAAGCGTTGTCGAACTCGGCTCGCCACCTCCTTACCAACTTCTCTGCCATCTTCACAGCAGCCGCTTCGGCGGCCCCTTTACGGACGCCATCTTCTGGGAATCCATAACTCGTGATGTGAAAGTCTGCCTTCTCGTCCTCAGGGAATACGGGGAGCGCGGAACGTTCAGAACTGGATAACACTTGCAACGCTTTTTCCGCTCGATGTTTGCTGACACCCTGGGGAGCTAGATCAGAATCGGCCCAAAGCTTTAATGTTCGTGTTCCGTTCGTGAGTTCGAAGTCCGAACTGGGCTTGATGCTTAGCAGTGAGTTATCAACGACTTTTGCGTAAAAGGTCATTAAGAGCTTCTCGGAGAGCAGTTGTCTCGCCCCAGGTGGGACAGACGAGAGTTCGACCGTGCCATCTGCACCGACACATTTTGTCAGTTCGTCGACACTCAGGAGGGCCGCCCTCCGTTGCTCATTCAGCCGGGGGTCTACAAGCAGGAGCGTCGAAATTGTAGGGTCTTCGGATACTTCCGCTGGCTCCCATTTCGCAAATCTTTTGAGGAACAACTCTCGATCTACCAGCGCTTGCTGGGCACTAAGTTTAGGCGGTCCAGAAGTGCCTATCGTCAACACCGCGCACCCGCCTGCTCCCGCCATGAATAACTTCGCCGCTAGAAATCCGACGATCATCGAGCGGTCCCCGTAAAAACGTCGCCCGTGTCCCATGTACGAGTGCGATTGCGTGTTGGAAGACCTGCAAGAGTTTCATTTCTTGCAGGCACCAACAATTCACTGTCGCCTGAGAGTTCTTCAGCGCTGCTGTAGAACCAAGAATCCTGATTTGACTCTCGAGAATATGTGAGTTCGGCATAGTAGGTCTGGCCAGCGGGAACATTAGTCGCGGCGAGCTCAGTTGCATGATAATAGTTATAATGCTCCGAGAGTGGCGTGAAACCGGTGTTCCACGGGCACTCCGTATCCGGGGATCCGGCGACCCTTTGAATTGTGTACCCGGTCCCAGAAGGAGGCACATAGGCCGACCACGCTGACCCACTCGTGTTTTCGATCTGAAACACTACATCCGTCCGCGAGGCTGACGCATTGGTGGTCGGAAATCCGGGCACCTGCGTATAAGTGGCTGGCATTGCTCTATCTGTAGGGTCTGACTGACCGCAATGAAAGGAAAGGGTTGCCAGGACTGCGAAAGTGAGATTAATCATCTCAGTCACATCATAATATCATTCTCAATATTTTGGTGGCTTTCTTAAGCGATCTTAACACTTTTAATTCTATTCCTTAATGCAACTGATTCGAAACATAGTATTGGCCCCTCGGCGAAAGCCATAGATAGCGCAAAAAACGACTACTGTGGGTCGACACTCTGCGTTTGATCCGGCACTTCTGCTAGTTGGTTCAACGTATGAGACCGTCAAGTTGCTACATGTAATTGTTACCGGTGAAGCGATGGCGCTTCAAGCGTCTTCACCCTCGCGAGAGTCTTAGCGAGAATCTTTTCTACATTCAGTTCAGGCCGATGGATTGGCCAGCCCTTCGCACCGCGAATTGCCGCCGAAGTCAACTTAATGAAGGATGCTATCTCAGCTTCCGTCGCGGATTCGAACTTCCAATCGAGTGCTAAGACTT
>JBBRHU010000227.1:0-6007 GCA_038222255.1 Fimbriimonadales bacterium
CCCGACAAAGCAACAGCGTGGTGCCATCCTGCAACCGAGTAGCACCCGCGTTGAAGACCGTGTGGGCGGGGTAAGGCCAGTTTGCCGCACAGAGAATCGGGTTTCCCGCGTGTCGTGTGAAGAGCATGCTCATTTTGCTTCTAGTGACCTTAGCCCGGGTGGACTGATCGCTGGTTGTTCGGAGAGCAAAAGCTCGGTGCGCGCCATTTGTAGCGACAAGGTCGATTCGGCACCCTGATTCTGATTCACTCGATCGGGATGCAGACCGTCGAAGCAGCCACCCGTTTTGAGATCTGTCAAGGGCAGTCCCAAGAAGTTGTCGCCGACGAACCACTCAAACCCTGCCTCTGCTCGCCGCATCCAGACGGGATCCTTGGTGACTCTCCATGCCGTCAGGTAAGCCGAAACGGTCGACGCGACTTCAACCGGCTGTTGGTCGAAACGAGGCTTGGTCTCCCCCCGCCTAAAGGCTCTCGAAGACCCGACGGGTTCGATGCGCCCCCCTAAGTCTGATTGAATAAACGTGAGCCATTCTAGGGAATCCAGCCCGGCCTGCACTATCTCGGGTCGGTTATCCCATTGACCGGCGAGAATCAATGCCTGCGGGAGCCGCGCGTTGCAGTAAGTGAGTGAGTCCTCAAACCAGTTCCATGAGGGTGAACGAGTTCTGAGAAGCAAATCATATAGTCGCTCACACAGAACTTGTGCCAATTCGCGGTGGCAATCTAAACCCAATTGATCATGGCCGAAAATAGCGTATGCCCATGCCCGCGGGCTAGTGAATGCGAGACAGGCTCCGTGAGATTCCTGAAAGAGCTGCTTCGCCAATTTCCCGCCTCCAGCATGGCCAAGATGCTTCACAGCGGTGCCGAGCGCCCAGAGAGCGCGGCCGTGACAGTCCTCCGAACCGGCTCCTTCCAGCCACTGCCGATCATAAGACATGAAATTGCGGAACCGCCCATTTTCGCGATTAAGTGCATGAGCAAGGAACGATAGGTACACATTGATCATCCCATCGACTGCCGCGGACGGGTAAAGCCGCCGAACCTCCAGCGCAAGGATCATTGCACGGGCATTATCATCGGTGCAATATCCCTCACTGCGGTTTGGAACATCGTACAACGCGTGCTGAATTATGCCGGTGTCGTCGGTCAAGCGGCGAACATGGTCCAAAGAGAGTGGTGGCCAATCGCCACGGATCCGGAATTCCCGCCGAGAATCGGAAATGGGAGAGGAAATCCCGGCAGCGATTTGAAAAAGCGTTCCGTACCGCGTCGCCACAGACGGCCAAGACATGCCGTCACTGTATCGCAATGCTCGTTTGCGCATTGCCATTCGCTTGTCTTCATTGACCAGCAGGCTAATCGCTTCATCAGAGATTGCCGATGCGCACTGACGAGGCACAATCACGCCTCGATCTTCGGCCAGCAGTTCCTGGGCATACCAGTAGGGTGTCGAAATGATTGCGCAGCCGCTCCCCAACGCATACGCCAAGGTTCCCGACGTAATCTGTTGCATGTTGTGGTAAGGAGTGATATATAGATCCGCTATTGAGAGAAAATCGACTAGCTCGTCTAGGCTAACAAATCGGTTGTGAAAGCTGATGTGATCTTGCACACCGAGACCGATTGCTCGCTCCATTAAGCTTTCGCGATAGGCTTCCCCGCTGTGCGATCGGACGTGCGGGTGAGTCGCTCCTACCACCAAATAATGTGCGTCCGGGCAGGCGTTTAGGATTGCGGGCATAGCATCAATGGCCACTTCAATTCCCTTGTCCGGCGAAAGAAGACCAAACGTTAATATGATTTGCTTTCCTTCCAGGCTCAGACTCTCAGCCAGGTTCACCGACGGGCTGGGACGTGGCTCCGGCACTCCATGATGAATAAATTCGATCTTGTGCGGACAAATATCGTATTGGCGCTGCAGGATGTCGGCCCCATGCCGGCTCATCACAACTACGCTCTCGCAGACATCGGCTATCGTTCCCATGACACAAAACTGATCTTCATTAGGATGTTCCAGGATGGTGTGCAACGTTGCTACGACGGGGACATTCAGCTTAGAAAGCAATCGTAGCAAATGGCGCCCAGCTGGCCCACCGTAAATGCCGTATTCGTGTTGAACGCACACGAGATCTATCTTCTCCCGATTTAGAAATTCAGCGCAAGCTTCGTAGTCTGCAATTTCCTGCTGACGAATTTCAAATCGCACTTCCGGCGGATAGTCATACCTCTGTCCACTGTCTGTAACTGCAACAACGAAGTGCTCTCGATTTGGATAAGCCTGGTTGAGCGCAGCACGAAGGTCAGAGGTAAATGTCGCGATACCGCACTGTCGAGGAGTGTAGCTACCAATAATTGCGATTTTTTTCGGAGACGGAAAGGATCGGGAGATAGACATGCCAGTTTTCACCGTAAAGATTTGTTCGACTGCGATCAACGAAAGCAGCCGAGGGAGGTCGACGCTAGAGCCAGTGTGCGCTAGCGGTCAATGATCAGTTTGTTGACAAGGGCCTGAGTAGCATTTTTATCAGCAAGCACCTTTTTGGCGATCTTATCTGCTTCGTCCTTGGCCGTCTGACTTTTCACGTGTCCGTTCAGAGTCACACTTTCACTGGTCGAGTCGACGTCGATGAGATTGCCGTTCTCGTTCAAGAGTGGATTAGCCACGAGTGCAGCCTTGACAGCAGTGGTTAGGATGACCGCGGCCTCAGCATTGCTCGCGCCCGCCTTCATGTCCTCAGAGGTCTTGGATGCGGCACTCGCTGCCTTTTGGCTGTTTTCGGCGGCGTCCCTTTGAATGCCCTCGGCCGTCTTATCGCAACCGATCATCGCAAATGCGGCCAAGATAGCCAAGGCAAGAAATTGTGTGTGCTTCATTTGTTTGCTCCTGTCATCCCAAAAAGGTGATCCTGTTCGGATGAAATGGTTTTGGGCGACCCGTCTGACTGTGTCTCACGGGCCGCCAACGTAGGTGAGGTCCCTATGCCCGGACGGTTGAGCCTGTCAGTTGTGGATAGCCACGAGCTTGAACAGCCCCATACTTGGTCAGCACCGAGATGACTTCGGCTTCGGTCGCGCCAGTTCCGTCGAGCCTCACGGTCACGACTGCCCCGCCATTCGTTACGTATGAACTGTAGTGCTCGGTGACCTCAGCGGGCATGCCCTGATCTTTGAGGTATCCCGTCACTCCCCCAGCGAGAGCACCAGCACCGGTCGCGGCGGCGGCTCCTCCGATTGCCGCGGCAGCAGCACCGCCGCCGATCACGAGTCCAACACCAGGAATCAAGATTGACGCGAGCCCGGCGAGGATTCCTACCGCGAGGCCAACGCCCGCTCCCTTGATCGCTCCTGCTCCAGCATCAGCAGCAGTGGTCGTCGTGATTCCGGTTTCAGCCATGTGTTTGAGGTGCTCCTCTTGCCCACGCTCGTCTGCCCGGCTGGCAAGCCCTTGGTAGGACTCGTTGAACAGGACGCTGATGTTCTGCGCGGAGACGCCATGATCGAGCAGGGCGCCCATGGCCTTCTCGGCGATTTCGGCAGTGGTGAATGAAGAATATACGGTTGTCATTGTTTTGCCTTGTTTGACTGTCTTCGCTCGGTATTCGAGCAAGGTGTTGCATCGGTCCACCGCACTCAGGCGGTGGAGAGGGGTCTGGTTTAGGCGGGGTTGTAGCGGAACTGATCCCCGCCCGTCGCCGCCTGGTAGCTCTTTCTAAGCTGGGCGCACGTTCGGCTAAACCGTGATTTCACGGTTCCGATTGGGATGTGGTGGTTGGCAGCGACCTCGGCGTAAGTGGCGTGGTCGAGCACAACGCTAAAGATGAGGTCGCGGCTGTGCTCAGGAAGTTTCGCAAGCGCCTCCGCGATGTTATCATCGAGATTGGCCCTCATCAAGTGGTCGAGTGGAGTCTCCACCTGTTTGCCCAGCACCACTTCGATTTCGTCCGCAACGACTTCGTCGCTCATCGAAAGGAATCCACGACGCACCCTTCGCCCCTTTTCTTTTTGAATGAAGACGTTGCGGGTGATCGTTAGCATCCAGTTGTCAAAAGCCTTGAGGTCGCCACAGGAGTCGATGTATTTGTAACCCCGTATGACGGCTTCCTGTACGAGGTCCTCTGCATCGGTCTTGTCTCGACATAGGCGAACGGCGAGCCGTTGCACCTTCCCGCGGGTGGTTGTCAAGAGTTTTTCGAACTGTTCTGCCGTGATGGATGCCATTGTGGATTCTCCGAAGTGTGTGGTTGGGTTGGTTCCGCCGGCGAAGCGTGACCTTCAGCCGGCGGGGTTGATAGGCGCTAGACTTGCGGGCCTCTTCGTTGGAAAAGGAACGAAAGCGCGAAGAGCACCAGGAAGATGAAGAACAGGATCTGCGCGATTCCCGCGGAGGCTCCTGCGATGCCACCGAATCCAAGGACCCCGGCGATCAGCGCGATGACCAAAAAGACAACTGCGTAGTGAAGCATCTGTTATTTCCCCTTGCCAGTGCTGGCGGTCTGTCGTTCGAAAGCGGCAGCCTGATCATTGACCTTTTCAACTGCCAATTGAGTGAGCAGGGCGTCCGCCTGGAACTCCTCTGACTCGGTTTCTTCGAGGAGCTTCACGTGATCTTTGAAGCCCAAAATTGTGGCGAAGGTCTTCGCAGTGCCATATCCAGCGCCTTCGTAGTGCTCAACCTTCTGGCAGGCACCGATCAGTGCGGCGTCTCGAACGGGACCTTCCGCAACGGTTTCGATGAGCTCGTCGCCCTCCTCCAGCAGACCTTGCATGGCCTTGCAGGTATGTCCAGATGGCTTCTCTGCTAGCTCTCCAAAGATCGTCTTTAGTCGCTCGATTTGGCCGTGAGTCTGTTCGAGATGAGCTTCCAACGCCTTTCGAAGTTCCGGAGTGGTAACGGCCTTCGAGATCTTAGGTAGCGCTCGGACGATCTGCGTTTCTGCGCTGTACAGATCTCGAAGCTCGTCAACGTATAACTCGTTTAGTGTCTTAACTTTCATTCGATAGCTCCGTGGCCCGATTGGGCCGACTACACCACGAATGACGTTAGGTTCTGTAAGGCGAACGTTTGAGAACCGCCGACGAATATAAGAAAAGGATAAGTTAGGGCAGGAGGGCCGCCAACTCTCTATTCCGGATCCGCGCTCTCGGTAAGCCGCTGGATCACCTTGCGGACGTCTGTGGGCTGTTCCAGCGCGACCGCCTCCGAATCGACTTGCGAGTCCTTCGAAGCAGCTCCAAGATGGTCTCGAATCTCAATCAGCATCCGCAACATTTGACTGGTCTCCTGCTCCGCGAGCATATTGATTTGAAGGTCAAGATGGGCTCTTTCATCGTTCACCTTTTGCTGCCGATTCTGGCTGATGAGAATAAAGGTTGAGAGAAAGATCGCTTCTAAGGAAACGACGAGCGTCAAGTTTGCGAACGGATTCGGGTCGAAGCGCATCGACTTTGGAACCAGTGCCAGCGAATTCCAAGCGAGCCACCCACCAAACCAGGCGCAATGCACCCAAATAAAAGTTGTGCTCCCACAGAACGCAGCAATCGAATCAGAGACGACCTGACCCAACGATCTTTTGTGATGCGCAGCCGCCTCGATGTCCTGAACCAATTTGACATTGCGCGCGATGATTTCGTCCAGTGCCTCTGCACCGGTTGTGTTCGACGACGATTGCTTCATGGAATTTCCTTACGCATTACCGAGTTCGACAAGAGCTTGAATGAGAGCGGGGATGTTAACGGGCTTAGTGTGGAAGGCCGTGAATCCTGCCAAACGTGCCTCACTGCGGTCTGCTTCGCGGGCAAATGCTGTTAGGGCCACGGACGGCACATGCTTAAACCGATCCTCCCGGTTTCGCATCTTTCTCATAAAGGCAAATCCGTCTACGTCAGGTAGGCCGATGTCGCTCATGACGATATCGGGGGCAAAAGCTTCAAGCACGTCGAACGCGGTCCGGGCGTCGCGAACTGCTTCGACGATTCCCCCATGTTCTTCTACGATGCGAGAC
>JBBRHU010000228.1:0-5954 GCA_038222255.1 Fimbriimonadales bacterium
GGCCGCTTCCTGTTGAGGCAAACTAGTGAGGATGAAGCGAGTATGGTTTGGAGCCCTTGTAGCTCTGCTGGGGTGTAGTGGACCGGTGATGACCGGCAAAGTGGGTGCAGACAAAGTCTGGCGAAATGCGGAAGGAAAAGCCGTTTGCCCAATCATGAACATCCCAGTCGCGAACGAATCCAAACCCGCCGCCAAGGTTGAACAAGGAGGCGTCACGTACCTCCTATGTTGTGATACTTGTAAGAGCCAATACGACAAAGATCATTCGATCATCGAGCGATCGCGAAAATAGAAGGAGGGCGGCTCAGACCACTGACTGAACCACCCTCTGCGAGGCCGAAACCGACCCATTGGAAGGAAGTGGCTAACTTTCCAACCTTAATATACTGCGAATGGCGATCCGGTGCAAGCAGTATTTGATGAGCTGCAAAAGTGCGATTCACGAACTGAGGTGCTGTCTACCACCGAATCAGATTCGCGCCCCAGACCAGCCCCGCTCCGAACCCGACGGTCATCACGACCATCCCCTTCTGGAGCACTCCGGACTCTTGGGCTTCGTAAAGGGCGAGGGGGATAGATCCACCGCTCGTGTTTCCGTATTTGTGGACATTCACAAATACCTTGTCTTCAGGGAGTCCTAGCCGCTCGGCGGCAGAGGTGATAATGCGAAGGTTCGCCTGGTGCGGGACAAAGAGGTCAACCTCGTCTGCGGTCATTCCAGCTTTTTCTAGCACGCGGTGGCACGCGTCGCCCATCGCCTGAATGGCGAAACGATAAGTTTCCTTGCCGTGCATCTGGATGTAGGGGTACCGACCTTCCGATTGCGGTGAGCCGTAGGGTGCCTTAGATCCCCCGATGTCAATGCAAATATGGCGTCGGCCGCTTCCATCGGACATCAACACCGTTCGGATCACGCCTCGGTTGCTTCCTTCTTCGGCCTTCAGAACGACGGCGCCGCCTGCATCACCAAAGAGAACACAGGTGTTTCGGTCTGCCCAGTCCACTTGCTTTGAAAGGCAGTCAACGCCGATGACAAGTGCGTTTTCGTAGTGACCCGATTCGATCATGCAGGTCGCTTGTTCAAGCGAGTAGATGAATCCAGCACATGCAGCACTAACATCAAATGCCGCTGCCCGCTTCGCTCCGATTTCATCTTGGACAACCGATGCCGTTGATGGCCAAATGTAGTCGCCGCTCACCGTTCCGCAGACTATAACCTCAAGATCAGCTGGATCAATCCCGGATTTCTCTATGGCCTCTTTAGCGGCTGCAACCGCCAGAGACCCTGTTCCCTCGTCTTCTCCGCGGCAAACCCTCCGCTCCTTGATTCCGGTCCGTTGAACGATCCACTCGTCAGTGGTGTCGACGATTTGGGAGATTTCATCATTTGTGAGCACGGTATCGGGGATTCCGTGGCCGATGGACTGGATGACTGCGCGTCTACTCATAGCAACTTTTGATTCGTGTTTGGGACGGGATTCTTACTGCGTATCCGCAAGCAATGAATGTTCTACCGCTTGACGCAGGCTGGGGACAAGCCCATTGTCAATTGCTTTCTGGGCCATCAACAGTGCGTTCCGGATCGCCTTAGGGTTGCTTCGACCGTGACAAATTACGCACAGCCCGTTGAGGCCAAGGAGTGGCGAACCCCCAACCTCTGCATAGTCCATCTGCTTTTTGAGCGGCTTCGTCACTTTACGGACGGGCCAGTAAAGCGCTTTGAGAAACGGGTTGGTTGGGACCTCGCTTTTGATGACATGCGCAATCAATTCCGCGATGCCCTCCGATGTTTTCAAGACAACGTTTCCCACAAAAGCATCGCAAACGACAACATCGCAGGGCTTGGCGTACATGTCTTTGCCCTCAATGTTTCCGCTAAACCAGTCGTGCTTTTTAAGCAGGCCATACGCCTGCTTCGCAAAGGCATTTCCTTTGCCTTCCTCTTCGCCAATGTTCAGGAGGTGCACCGTGGGGTTCTTGCGACCCATGACGCGCTCAGCGTAGGCGCGACCCATAAAGGCAAATTCGACAAGATGCTCGGGGTCGACATCTGGCGAAGCACCCGCGTCAAGCAACACAAATCCGCCGTGACGGTTCGGGAGGTTGCTCGCGATAGCGGGGCGGTGAATGCCGTGAATTTGACGCCAAACGAGGAGAGCTGTCGATGAGCAAGCGCCGGTATTTCCCGCAGATACGAAGGCTTGTGCTCGACCATCTTTGACGAGCTGGCAAGAAACCATGATGCTAGAGTCTTTCTTCTTCTTGTAAGCATCAAGCGGCTTTTCGTCCATCGTAACGACCTGGCTCGCGGGGCAAATGTGATAGTGCTTAGGAAGCGGTCCCGTTAGATGTGCTTTGATCGCCTCGGGGTCTCCGACAAGGAAGACATCGCAATGGATATCTGGTGCAGCTTGTAGAGCGCCATCAATGATTGCATGAGGCGCATGGTCGCCCCCCATCACATCAAGCGCGATGCTCAATCTTCGTCACCCTTGCCAAGAAGGTTTTTGAGTCCATCAAATTCTGGTCGTGCGTCAGACGCAATTCGAGCAGCACCTCGCGCCGTGGCTTCGGGGCATTCTTCTTCCCAGCCGTGGGTGCAAAGTGCTTGGATGGGCAAACTCAGCAAGAGGCCCTGCCGGAGGAGCGCTTCGACCAGGAGGTTATTCCCCTCAAAGATCTCGTAAGGTTCGTCTGCTGCGATCTTCGCGACGTCTTGGCTGCTTAGAGAACTTGGCGTGCCTTCAACCGCAAACTGCTCATCGAGCTCAAACTCGACATCTTGCTCTAAGGGCGCTCCGCAGCGCGCGCACTCAAGCACCGCCCGAGTCTTAAACTTGCCAGTCAAGATCAGGATGTTTCCCGTGCTAACGGCCTCAAGGTAGCCCTCTAGGGGTTCCACAAGGTCAACGTCAGCTTCCTCCGGCAACTCGGTTGCTATATCAACCGCGATTTGTCGCCCCGGATGTTGGAGTATGTCATTCAGGTCGAGGAGGTCGTCCCTCTTCATGGGTTGGGCGAGTGTACCTCTGAGGTTAAGAGGGTCTTATGGATGATCGACGAAACGATCTGCATCTGATATCCTTCCAAGAACCGTAACCTCTTTAGCCGGAGAATTTCGGCGCAGTGAATTCAATGACAGCTCACCTTCTCATTCCCGCACTCTTACTCAGCGTAGTGACCTTACGTGGCGAGGACGCCAAGGTGGACATAAAGTATATTGTTGGCTCTGCAGCCAAATACACCTTCGAAATGAAGCTCGTCGTCCAAGGCATGGATGTTACGCTCAAGGCTTCACCGACTCTGAAGGTGAAGTCCGCTGATGCAAAAAAGGTTGTAATTTCTCACGAGTTCAGCGACATCAAGCTTGCGATCGGCGAGAACGAGCAGGACGTAAAAATCGAACCCCTTGAGGTAGAGAAGAAGCCGAACGGGGAGTTGCTCAAGGTGACCGGTGGAATCGATCAAATCAGCCCCTCCGACCTCTACCTGCTCATGCACTTCATTCCACCCACGAAGGCCACCGCTGAGAAAGAGGAGTACAAGGTGGAGTTTGCCAAGACGGGCGACATCCCTGCGTATAGCTTTAGCGCTGTCTTTGAGGGCGCAGAAAAGGTGAACGGGATGGACACCTACCGATTTGCGAGCACACTTGCGGCGAAGGGAGAAGCCAAGATCTCCTCCACCAGCAAGTTTTGGGTGACTTCGACAGGCTCGATCGTGAAAGCGGCAATTAAGTTCAAGAACCTCGATATTCCTCCGGCTGGCGGACCACAAGAGGGAACCATTTCGCTTACACTGTCATCGAAGTAGATGAATCTCTGTTTAACTCCCCTGATATGGCATTTTAGAGTGACCTTTCTGGGGGAGTTGGAGCGTCAACATACAGGCAAGTCAAACTTGCTATACTGTCGTGGCAGCAGAGGTTCAACGGTGCTTCAGCCGGCGACGAGGTGACTGAATTTTGAAGATTTGGGGAGTTGTAGGAGTTGTTGCGGCCCTGGCCATCATTGGATGTGGCGGAGGCGGATCGTCAACCGGTACGGTTGGTGGCGGTGGCGGAGTCGGCGGCGGAGCTACATCGCCGACAGTCAATCTGCCAAATGTGCCCGGACTTGTTGAGATTGCGTATCTCACTGGCCAAGCGCGTTCGCCAGGTGATATCACTGCGTATGTGCGCTATGTAGAGGTGCAAGACCAAGTTGGCATTGCATCCGAGCCGCTCGATTCTGAGTTGAGCCTTCCGTTAAAGGGATTCCAATTCCAAACGAAGCGCATCAACGTTCCGTTCAGCGGACAGAACTCGCGCCTTTTTGAATCATTTGGCTTGAACTTCCTTCGATTTGACGTCGAAGGCTCAGGAACGGCAACGAGTCCAGCGGGATTCCCGAGAACGATTCCGATTAAGCTTAGAGCTTTCCCTGGTCGAAGCTCGATGGTTCCTCTCTACCTTGATGACGCAATCTTTACGTCAGACGGCGCGGGTGGAATCAACTTTAACGAGTCTCTCTTCCAGGCGATTAATCAGCCGGACGGTCCGAGTGTTCCGATTCCCGGATTCATCAGCGACTATGTCTCGCTCGATATTTCGACCCTTGCGGACGCTGACAAGCCGCAGCTTTCGACGGGTGCAACGGCGGGTCGTGTGTACTTCTCTGGAGACAACTATGCAGTTTCCCCAGGTGGCACTTCAGGCGACTTCGAAGCACTCACGCTAGATCCAGGCGCTCCTGTAAAGGGTTCGTTTGGACCTCCAGGAACGATTGTTGGACCTGGCGGCTCGCTGAACCACAGTGGAACCTATTCGCTGGTTCGTCCGAACCCAGTGGATCTTACGGGAACCCTCCACATCACCGCACTGCAGGGAACTTGGCGAGACTACACGTCGGTTCTTGGCAACTTGAACAACTTCTTCGTTGTAACCATGCCAGGCAGCTCGGACAACCAGTACCAAGAAATGGTCATGGTCAGCCGAAATGGTGCAATGGTGACGGGTGTCTACTTCGGTTACGTTGACTACAGCACAAGCACGTTCCGTGTCTACCCAATCAAGAACCTCGTGAACGCGGATGTCACGGGTGAACTGCTTGGAACCGTTTCGGGTTTGGTTAACGCGAATGGTGCATCGACGAACTTGCCATCCGGCGTTCGATTCGGTAACTTCCAGTTCGCTGGAGGATCCGCGCTTCCGGCAGGATTTACAAATGCCGGTCGCTTCACGGTCTTCCGACGCTGATGAGAACAGTTCTCGCGGGCATCGAGACGGAGTATGGACTCCAGATCGCTGGCCGCGGGGCTGAAGAACAAATCCAAGACTCTCAGGCGCTTGTCCAGTCCTATCTGGGCAAGCGCCTTTTGGTTTGGGACTACCGCTACGAATCCCCACGCAGAGACCTGCGTGGATTCGTCCTTGATCACCTCACGGTAGATCCAGAGGACGCGAAGTTTGACTCGTTCACACCTCAGACGAACGACATTCGCCTGCGAGCCGATCACATCCTCTCTAACGGAGCGCGGTTCTATAACGATCACGGGCACCCCGAGTTTGCTACCCCAGAATGCTGGTCGCTCGATGCCCTCGTAAAGCACGACATTGCCGGGCAATTCACCACGCTCGCTGCCGGCGAAGCTTACTCAGAGAATGCGGGACGTCAGGTTCGGCTATTCAAGAACAACACAGATTTTCATGGCGCCAGCTACGGCACTCACGAAAGCTATCTGGTTCCACGGTCGTTCGGGTTCGATAAGCTTTTCGGAGCGCTCCTACCGGTGCTTGTTGCCAGGATCATTCTTGTTGGTGCGGGAAAGGTGGGGAGCGAAAAAGGGCCGAATGTTCCCTATCAGATCAGTCAGCGTGCAGATTTCTTCATGGAGCCAGCAAACGCAGAGACGCTGTTCCGCCGCCCGATCTTCAACACCAGAGATGAACCTCATGGTGCGATCCAAGATTGGAT
>JBBRHU010000229.1:0-5843 GCA_038222255.1 Fimbriimonadales bacterium
ATCACGCTCGACGACAGCAAGTTGCCAGAGGCAGCAAAGAGCCAAGCAAAGGAACTCGGCAAGCAGTTCGAATCCGCAGTCCTCAACCTTGAGATCAAGGCGGATAAATCCGCATCCATCGTGACCTCGGCCGGCGGAAAGACCTCCAACGACACTGCCACGTGGACGATGAAGGACAAGAATTTGATGATGACTCCGAAAAGCGGCAACGTAATGACGTTCGTCTTCTCTACCGACGGGAATACGATGACAGGATCCGATGGCAAGGCGCCAATCTCGATCACATTCACGCGCGACAAGAGCTGAACAGAAACGAATTAGATTAGGAACCAACATGAAGAACAACCTCAAGATCTCCCTTGGAATTGCCACGCTGGCTCTCGCAGCATTCGCAATCGCAGCCGGCGACCCGGTAGGCACTTGGAACGGCAAGCTCCAAATCGACATGAAAAAGCTCATGGCTCAGATGGAGCCCATGATGAAGTCGGCAACGCCAGCTCAGAAAGCTCAGTTCACCGAGCAGATGAAGAAGGTCGCAGACGTCACTCTACTCCTGAAGCTGAACAAAGACAAGACCGCAACCATCCGGTCTAGCGCCCCAGGCGCAAAGGAGCCTCCGAAGGATGCGACCGGAACGTGGTCGCTGAGCGGCTCTCAAGTCTCAGTAAAAATGGCGGGTAAGGGCACGAACAACCCCCCGTTGGTCTTGAAGCTCTCCGCCGACGGTAAGTCCATGACCGGCGACATTCCCGGCATGAACGGCGGCGGATCTCAAGGCAAGATGACCTTTAAGAAGGCCTAACTCAACCTCTTGGGACTGCGTATTAGGAGGTTTGCCATTGTTGGCATCCTCCTTGTGATGCTCATCGGAATTGGGGCGGCGTATTTACTTGCGCCCGCCCTCCCCGATCGGCAAGCTTCCACCTTAGAACTTGAATCGGTAGTCGATCAACGACTGCTTCCCTACGTCTCTCCGGAACCCTTCACCGCAAATTCTAACGAGCTTGAGGAGTGCCTTCCTGCGGTAGATGTAAGCGACTTCGTTCAAGATCCCGCCCCGTCAGAAATGTCGGCTCTCTACATCGCGAAAGCGTGGATCGAGGCAGAACCAAAACTTGCAATTCTTCAGCGGCGCCCCTTTGTACCGGGTGCGATGTTCCGAGTGGGATATGATCGGGCGCTGACCTTGCTCGTGCCCGCGCTTCGTTCTGTTCAGTTTCTACTGCGCTACGGCCGTGGGGCTGTGGTCGCAAAGCTCCTTACGGTTTTAGGTCGCCTCACTCTCTGGCTCGAAAATGTATCGATCGGAACTTCTGCCGAGAGTTCGGCGCGCTACCTGAGAATGCTCACCAACAGGCGATATCTGCAAGTACTGACCGACGCACGAGTTCCAAAAGAAGTTGCGAGCAAGATCACCTGGAGCGAGCATCAGGAAGCTGATGCCACGAGAATTGCCGATGCATCGAGCCGGGCAAAATTTTGGAACCAAGTTCGACAGATGGCGACACGGGCAGACTCACCTAATCGAAGGCTCCGAACGCCTTACGATGAGTTGGTGTCGGTGAAACAACTCAGCGATCTGTTCATTGAATCGATGAACGTGCGGAGCAAAGCTGATGAAATTCCCGACTACCCGGTCTTTAGAAAATTCACGTGGCTGTGCAATGAAAACCAGATCTCAAGCGATCTCGTCCAACTTGGTCGATCCCGAGGCTGGTTCGCAGATCGCAGGCGCCGCACAACGCCAAACTATTTCGGCATGTTCATGCTGAGCACCTTTGCCCCGTTCGATGGGACTGGCCGCCGAATACTCGCAGAAATCAGGCTCACAAAGCTGATCGAGAAGGCGCGACAGCTATTTGATGATCTCGGACGTTGGCCGTCCGAAGAAGAGCTCGAGAGGGCAGGGGGGCTACTTGAGGACCCATTTGACGTCAAGCCGCTCCATTGGAGCAAGGATGCACGCACTGCGTGGAGTGTTGGTGTTGTAGGCGGAACAAATGTCGCCGCTAGGCTCGAAGATCGCATTGTCGCGGGTGGTGGCGTAGAGTCGACCCACGGACTAGATCCAACCAGACCGAATTTTGGGCCGATGCTCTCTGCACCACCAGGGCCAAAACACTAACTCCACGCGCTTTAGCCTCCGGCTTGGCACAAAAAAACGGAGCCACAAAAGAGAGACTCCGTAGTGAACTCAGTTTAGAACTTCATGCCAGCATAGAAGCCAAAGCCTCGGAGCCTTGGGTTGCCCGAAACGAAATACTTTGCAGTAACGTTGAATCGGGTCGTCAGGTCATAGGTTGCGCCAATCGTTCCGGCGATCGAGGTCACCGTTCGATTTCCGGCTGCAATCTTCGAGAAGGTCAATCCAGCACCCAAGAAGTAGGTGAAGTTAGCGGTTGGGAAGTTGAGGTTGAGGGTCACCGGCACGGCTCGGTTGCCGCCTCTCTCGTAGTAGTCTGCCGAAAGCGACGTGAAGCTACCTGCATCTCCAAGGCCCTTAAAAAGAGTCGTCTTGCGATCGACACCGAAGGCGAACCAGTAGTTCGTCGTAGCATTTCGCGTATCTGTGTCGCCAGGCGCAAAAGTTCCAAGTCGGAACGTGTACTTCGGATTAACAGTATCCGCCATTGAAACGGCGCTCACGGCACCAACAGTTAGCGCGATCAGCGCCAGTCTTCCAAGATTTGCTCGCATAATTCCTCGTGTCGCTAATGCACTGCGCATTCGCGGTCCTATTTTGACAGGTTAAGACGCTGTTGTCGAGTCTCTATGACCCTGTCTGTAGCGTCTCTAGCCCATTTTGTTGCAATAAGACCATCTTCTGCAAGGGGAAGCGTCGAAAAGTCGCCCTTAGATAGCGCTTCGTGGAACGCAACGTACATTCCATCGAAGTTCTTTTCACCAGATGATGGGCCAAGAATGCTCTCGTTGCCACTGTGACACTCCAGATGCCACCCGTCTCGCTGGTATCGAATCACCCCTCCGGTGCCAACAAGGTGGTACTGGAAGATTGGGGGCACATTCTTACACGTATGCCCAAACGTGAAACTCATCTCGATCGTGCTGCTCAGGCCGCATTCGTGGTCGAGGTGAAGGTGCATTGTGTCTGGAGCGTCGTAGTTGCTCACCCAGGCTCCGTGACCTAAGCCGGCTAAAATCTCACTCCCGCTCCAAAATCGAGCGAGGTCGATGCCGTGAACACCACAATCGACCATTGGGCCACCTTCGAGCATTCGGTCTCTCCATCTCGGGCTCTTCACCCATTCACCGGCGCTCGATTCTTCCCACTCTCCGTGCAAATCCCAAAGATAAACAACTCGAATAGCACGGACCTCCCCGATTTTGCCCTCGTCAACCCAAGTCTTGATTGTCTGAGAAATTGGGCTGAATCGGTACACAAACCCAACCGCCACTGGGACACCGTTCGCTTTCGCAAAGTCGATCAGTTCCCGTGAATCACTCTCGGTGAGAGTCAATGGCTTTTCACAGAGGACCGGGTATCCACGTGCGATTGCCGCCCGAGCATTCGGAACGTGAAACGCGACGGGTGAGGCAACGACGATCGCATCGTATTGTTTGTCCCAAAACTCCGATTCAACCGTAGTGCCGATTTCGAGGCCGGTGTCCTTTTTCAGCGCTTCAATCCGCGCTCCTGAGGGGTCAAAAACGCCAGTGAGCTCAAGGCCCGGAGTATGAAGAATTGCAGGAACGTGGCCGTAGCTGGCGACTACCCCATAGCCCATCAAGCCAATACGCATTCGCTTAGACAATACCTAAGCGACGAAGTTGGAGCTATCCATTTAGATCTTCGACCACGGCCAACGAATCGCGCTTCTTCGACTTCGCGCAGTGATCTCGATGTGGCCACTTGGCGTCTCGTGTCGAGAGATTACGTCTGCAGAGATCCCCTTCTCTTGAAGCGTCTTGATCGTGTTCAACAGTTTCTGGAGGTCCTCTTCACTCGTTCGGCTCTTGATCCGAATTTCCATCAGAAGGCGCTCTAATTCAAGACCGTGCATCGCCGCAATCTTGTGGAGTTCGGATTGCTCCTCTTTGGTGAAGAACTGATCCATGTTCCGCAAAACGTACTCCGGGTAGGAGACCTCTCCAGAATGGAAGCGGCTTTCCAACTCCAGGCTTTGCCACTTGGCAAGGAGACCGGAATCGACGTCTGTGATCATTTCTTCGTTTTGCATCGTGGTTCTCTTGCTACTACCAATGTGTAACGTAAATTGAGCAGTGGGGAGTTCGAAGTAGGCGAGGATTTCCACTGGAATCTTCACCTGGCGCCGAAACGACTGAAGCAATTTAGCCCGCAAAAGGAAGTCGGTTACTTGCCACATCACCATGCGGCGTTCTCCTTCTCGGATCATTCTCTGAAATACTTCTACGTCTGTTGTACTCAACCAGGTTTGGGAAATAAATGCATCTGGTGGGAGTTCGATCTCAAGTTGAGCGTTTACGATCGACATCAGCTCTTTCATGACCGTATCGAGTGACTGATCACAAGCGATTTCGATGTCAACGGACTTCTGCGCAAGCCGACGGAGAGTCTCGTCCCGATGGATACGGACCAATTCGAATTTTACTTCTTGGTCGGCATACATCGGCACGACTTCAAGCAGTCTCATCGCGGTTTGCCCAACATGACGGACTTTCCCTTCTTTCCAACTTTCGATGGTGCGCCGCGCGTAGGCGTACGCACCATCCCCAAAGCGCTGACGATACGTCTGCAGCACCTTCTCGGTGGTCTCTTCATCCATCGAGAAAAAGATGCGACTGATCCGTTCGACAAGCGTTCCGTAGCCTTGGTAAGCCTTCGGCAGGGAGATCTCCGCAGACTGCAGTCGCGGAGCTCCTCCTGGTTTCCAGCTCACCTGGAATGGCTTATGAAATCGGCGGCGGGGTCGGGGCATTTTTCTTCGGCTTTGCTCGTTTATACACTACCCAGACCACCAACGGGATCACCCATAACGGGAAAAATGTCACTATCCAAATGCCTGCCGTAAGTAGGCCTCGGATTATTCCTCCAAGGGCACCCGTGGAGTCGCCCCAGACTTGCGTGACCCAGTTTGGATCCTTTTGAGCAGTCCCCACTTTTGCATCTTGTGTGAGAGTGACATCAAGGGTCGAGTACGCAGCCAGACTTGCGAGCGAGCGACGTTGCGCATCCAAGCTCTCGATCGACTGCCTTACCTGGCTAATTCGATTTCTGATTTCCAAGCTATCCGCGACTTTCCGAGCCTGCTTCATCATCTCGCGATAGCTTTCTTCCTCCGCCTTCATCGTTTTGATTCGGGCTTCAGCGTCGACGATCTGTTCCGTTACGTCGTCGGAAGTTGAGTGCTCTGACCTCACATAGCCAAGCTCGCCAATCATGTCGTAACCGGTATCAAACTTCCCTGCTGGGAGTCGGAGTGTGAGAGTGAGAGTTGGCTTCCCTTCCTCTTCGGCTGAACCCTGCGATCCAGAGATGAAACCTCCAAGCGACTTTGATAACGATCTCACTTTCTTCTCGGCCTCTTTTACCGATTGGACTCGAACAGTCATCGCGCCCTTGCGAATAATTTGTCGATTTTGGATCGTTACGTCGAGGCTCGCCTGCACTTCCGAGCTCGAGGACTCCCCGCTGCCAGCCATCACCTTACCGCTTGCTGGCGATGCGGCGGCCATCGAATCGCTCATTCGACGAGCGTTGACCGAACTGGCTGAATCGCCTTGCTGTCCTTTGCCACACCCTGCGGCAACCATCACTAGACTCAGCAGGACAACACTGACCCACTGAATCGCTGTATTTCTCTTGATATTCAAAACAGAAACCTCCTTCTGCATCAGGTTAG
>JBBRHU010000230.1:0-5833 GCA_038222255.1 Fimbriimonadales bacterium
AACGCCGGTCGAATCGCACAAGGTTGCGATAGACGAGCGTGAAGATCTCTTGAACCGCATCTGCTGCCTCATCGCCGTCCATGAGGATGCCGCGAGCAATGCCGTGCACCTTGTCGTAATACTTCGAGTACAGTGCCTCGAAAGCAGAATGGTCACCCGTGAGATGACGGTCGATGAGAATCGCATCCTCATCGAAGCCTTGGGGGGTGATTTTATCCGCTACTGCCGACACCGTCATTCATGGTTTGGACGCCTTAAACTCATTGGCGAGTTACGACTTTACCGACTTCCCACAGAGTCTGTCGAACTTACAGCCGCGGAATCCACTCGCTTTGCAAATTCTTCAGGCACCTTGGCAATTGAGATGAGCAATGCAATCAACACTATTGGCATCACAATGGCCGTCGATCGGAGGTATTCGGACATGTTTGGCCAAAGTTTTTTTATGAGCGTATCTTGCCCAAGGGCGAGCCCGAGTGCGATGACCGGCAAGGCGGCGAAGAGATATCTCGCCTGAGCTTGGAAGTAGGTCAGATTAAATCCAACAAAAAGTAGGACGACAACAGCTAGGAAGACTCCGAGGAGCCAATGCACCTTTCGCTCGGACCTGCCGATTTCTCGGATGAACATAAGCCAGCCTAGGGAACCGATGACAGCGACTGCGAGCCAGATTCGATAAAGGGCGTTCGGTGCGCTTGACACCGGGAGCCCCGTCTCATTGAGCCAGATGTCCATGTAGCCGAATGCACCCAGGAAGGAACGCGCTGTCCACCAACCAACCCAAGTTATCCAGTAACCCACGGTGCCGTCAGACTCGATGAAGATGCTCGCCTGAGGAGAATTTCCAAAAGCCGCCTTGAAGACCCCCATCGCGAGCGGGTCACCGTAAAGCCCCTGATTGCGAATCCACCAGCCTCCGGCGATGACGATCGTCGTCGCTGCCATGATCAGACACGGCTTCAGTTCCTTGCGAAGCAGACAGGCAGCGATCACGACGGGCACAAGTGCAAGGGCGGTCGTCTTGGTCAGGCACGCCAATCCAATAAGGACTCCGGTGGTGAGGGTGTCCCTCGTAGACCACCCATTCTCAAACCCCCGGACAATGAAGACAAGACTCCAGACGGAGAGGGCAAACAAGAGTGGATCGTTGCTCACTGCTCCGCTGAGGGCTAGATTCATTGGCAAGAGCGACACGAATGCTGCCGTGCCGACCGCTATCCCTTCTCGTTTGGTGGCAGCTAATGCCAGGAAAAACGCTCCGGCAACCGTCGCGCAGCCGAGCAGGACATTGAGCCACCGCAGTCGCCCCCCTGTCTCGATGTTCGAGGGATCAGCACCCACAACTTTTGACCAGCCAGCCGCCACGAGGTAATAGAGCGGGGGTTGGTGGCTTTGATAGGTTTCGTAGAGGTCTTCTGAACCCGGTTTCAAGACTGGAAAGCCCTTGCCATCCAGCAGATACTTCACATAATTTGCATGCTGGCGTTCGTCGGGCGCACCGATGTCGTTTGCTTGCGCGCCACGGCTGCTGCGAATCTTTCCACTGGCCCTGTAGGGTGTGATTGAAGCAAACCAGATCCCAAAAACCAGGTGCAGTGCCAAGAAAACTGCCAGAAGGCGAATCGCCGTCGGCGAAGGCTTGACCATATCGCTTGTTGCTGCTATCTTGCTCCTCCTCCGAGTCGAAAGAAGGTGATATAGTATTTGTTGAAGTACATCATAATGGTGCCTCTTATGAAGAAATCTCTTGGAATTATTCTCGTTGGTGCGGTCGCCGCTGTTGCCCTCGCTCAGGTCAACGCTGCGAGTCTACTTGGTGGATTCGCAAAGGCGATGAAGGAAGCGAACACGCTTGACGGCAATTTTACTGTTCAAGCCCTTGGCGGCGCAAAAGTTGACTACACCGTTTCGCTGAAGAAGCCGAATCTGGCCCGCATCGAGACTCCAACTCAGGTTTGGATTGCGGATGGCAAGAACATCACCGTCTTCAACAAGGGTGACAAGACCTACACGAAGACTCCGCAGACCCAACCCGAGCTAAATAAGCTTTTCGCTTCAGATGATTTCTCGATCTGGGGCGCATTCTTTAACGAAGGATGGATCAACCCGTACTCTTCCAAGGCGCTGGGCAAGAAGGTCGTCAACGGAAAAGCGATGGAAACCGTGGAAGCGGTAATGGACAAGAACGAAGGTCGTGTGTACACGTTCTTCATCGACAGTTCGGACAAGCTCGCGAAGAAGGCAGTTATTGAACTGCAACGCAAAGACAAGGGGGATGCCTACACATTGATCGTTGATGCCACTGGAATGAGGGCTGGCACGGACATCAAGGGCGACGCGTTTGCTTTCAACGCACCGGCCGATTCCCGCGAGGTAACCCTTGCTGAGTTGAACTCGGACAAGTGGTACACCGACATCAACGAAGCCAAGGCAGTTGCATCGAAGACCGGTAGAAAGATCTTCATTGACTTCTACGCCACTTGGTGCGGACCTTGCAAGAAGCTTGAGAAGGAGTGCTTTGGCACTGACACCTTCAAGGAGTACAGCAAGAAGCTCGTGTTCTGCAGAATCGACGTTGACCAACAAAAGTCGGTCGCTTCCTTCTACAAGATCACGGCGATGCCGACTCAGATCGTCGCCGATGCAAACGGAGCGCCTCTCGCAACAACCGTAGGATATGGCAATCCTGGCATGTTCTTCAAGTTCCTGAAAGACAACAGCTAAGGCAGACAAAACGGGGTCAGTGCTGGGCACTGACCCCGTTTTGACGTCTGGGTGGGCCATCTATGGCCCGAGGTATACTGGCTGGACTTCACACGAGTGTGGTGCGTAACCAGGTCCCCTTCGAAAGGGGTTGTTCACGCATGACAAAACTGCACTCGGCGGGAAAACCTGGAGAAAAATATGGTTCAGCTAAGCATGAAAGAGCTGTTGGAATCTGGTGTGCACTTTGGTCACCAGACCCGACGGTGGAATCCCAAGATGAAGCGATTCATCTACGGCGCCCGAAACGGCATTTACATTATCGATCTTCACCAGACGATCAAGCTTTTCGAAGACGCACTCAACTACGTCCGAAAGGTCATCGAAGATGGCGGGACTGTGCTCTTCGTGGGTACGAAGAAGCAAGCTCAGGCTGCGGTCAAGGAAGCAGCAGAGCGATCTGGCCAGTACTTCATCAGCGAGCGATGGCTCGGTGGAACGTTGACCAACTGGAAGACCATTCAAGGTCGCGTTGGCCGACTCAAGGAACTCGACCGAATGGAAGCCGACGGCTACTTCGACCGACTTCCTAAGAAAGAAGCCCTGAAGCGACGAGAAGAACGAGATCAGCTCAACCGCTTCCTCGGCGGAATCCGAAACATGTCGAGCGCACCTACGATCATGTTCATTGTTGACCTCAACAAGGAAGGCATCGCAGTTCTCGAAGCTAAGAAGCTCGGGATTCCGATTGTTGCCATCGTTGACACGAACTGCGATCCGGACCTTGCCGACGTTATCATTCCAGGTAACGACGATGCGATCCGAGCGATCCGACTCGTGACTCAAAAAATTAGCGACGTGATTCTGGAAGCTCGACCGCTCAGCGACGCGCTTACCGAGGGCACCGTCTCCGAGAGCACGTCCGCCGAAGATCTCGAGCAGGACGACTTCGTACCGCCAATCGATGCTGAATTGCTTCGCGCGTTTGGTGCAGAAGAGGAGCCGGTCGTCAATGCCTAATTACGGCGCAGCAGACGTTAAGAAGCTTCGCGAAGATACAGACGCCCCGATGATGGAGTGCAAGGCTGCTCTTGATGAGGCAGACGGCGACTTCGATCGAGCAAAGGAGATTCTTCGAGAGAAGGGTAAGGCTGCCGCTGCCAAGCGATCTGGTCGAACGACTAGCGCTGGTGTGGTTGCATTTGCTACATCCGCTGATCTGACCACCGCCGGTGGTGTGGTCGTGGAGTGCGAAACTGACTTTGTTGCTCGCAACGAGGACTTTATCGCGATTGCTCAACAGCTTGCTGAGCTCGTCCGAGACAGTTCTCAGGTTCCCACTGACGAGATCAAGGAGATCACCGAGGGTGCTGTCGCGAAGATTCGCGAGAACATCAAGGTCACCAAGACTTGGCGAGTCACGGGAACGGGCAAGGTTCTCACCTATGTGCACCATGACAAGACCAAGGGTGCCGCTGTCGTCGTCGAAGGCGAAGCCAGCGACGAAGCACGCAAGGTTGCGATCCAAGCAGTTGCCTTCCCGCCGGAAGTTTTGAGCAAGGACGAGCTCTCGAAAGAGAAGATCGACCATGAAATCGAAACCGAAGTCAAGCGAGCAATCGCTGAGGGCAAGGACGAGAAAATTGCGCGAAACGTGGCGATTGGCCGCGTGAATAAGGAATTCGTGAAGTCGGCCGTTCTACTCGAACAGCCATTTTACGGAGACTTGAGCAAGTCGACCGGACAATACCTTGCAGAAAATGCGAAGGGTTCGAAGGTTGTTGCTTTTGTTTACCTGGCTGTTGGCCAGGGCGAGTAATCTCGCGGTTCGGACTCCATGGCGCCCCATCGCGCAATGGAGTCCGTTTTTCATTTTGCCCCGAGAAGGTAGAATTTGAATCTGGCAGAGTCTGCCAGGAAGTGAACGAGTGCCCATAGAGAGACGGAAATTCAAGCGTGTTTTGCTCAAACTTAGCGGCGAGGCGCTTGCCGGGAACTTCGGATTTGGACTCGATCCTCACGTGCTCAGCTACATTGCTGGCGAAATCAAATTAATAGTAGATGCCGGACATGAAGTTGCGGTAGTTGTCGGTGGCGGCAACTTTGTTCGCGGCGAAACTTTCTCGGTAGAAGGTGCAATTGACCGGACCGTCGCAGACCAGATGGGAATGCTCGGCACCCTGATGAATGCCCTTGCCCTTCAATCCGCAGTCGAGAAAAAAGGCATCCCGAGCCGAGTTCAGTCGGCGATTCAGGTCGCGCAGGTAGCTGAGAGCTTTATTCGACGCCGCGCCATGCGACACCTTGAAAAGGGCCGAGTCGTGGTTTTTGCCGCCGGCACGGGCAACCCTTATTTTACGACTGACACCGCCGCCGTCCTAAGATCGCTAGAGATCGAAGCAGACGTCTTGGTTAAGGCGACCAAGGTCGACGGCGTTTACGACAAAGACCCCAAAAAGCACACTGATGCAGTGCGCTATGATGTTCTTAACTATTCCGAAGCAATCGATAAGCGGCTCGGGGTCATGGAT
Organism: Fimbriimonadales bacterium; assembly: GCA_038222255.1. GTDB lineage: Bacteria > Armatimonadota > Fimbriimonadia > Fimbriimonadales > Fimbriimonadaceae > Fimbriimonas. The sequence continues at coordinate 5,235 of JBBRHU010000230.1, forward strand.
CAGACTGCGTTTACCATGTGCCGCGAGAATCGCCTTTCGCTCATTGTTTTGGACTTTCACGAATCGGGAAGCCTGCTCGACGCCCTTAGCGGCGGCCCGAGCGGAACACTCGTAGGAGGCGAATAAGCATGACAGCAGATCAAATTCTTAAAGACGCCGAGGGCCGCATGAAGGCAGCACTCGATGCAATGGCGCACGACTTTTCAACCTATCGCACCGGTCGCGCTTCCCCCGCTGTGTTGGAGCGAGTTCACGTTGAATACTACGGCGTTGAAACTCCGATCAGCCAGCTCGCAAACGTGAGCGTTCCAGAAGCTCGACAGTTGCTGATCCAGCCGTACGACAAGTCGTCGGTGGTCCTGATCGAGCGAGCTATTTTGAAGAGCGACCTTGGCATTTCCCCCGTTAACGACGGGACGGGAATCCGACTAATCTTCCCTCAGATGACAGAGGATCGAAGAAAGGACATGGTCAAACAGGTTCACTCGCGGACCGAACTTGGTCGCGTGGCGATTCGAAACGTTCGACGAGATGCGATTGAGCATTTGAAGGGTCTTCAGAAGTCGAAGGACATTACGGAAGACGATCTTAAGGGGCTT